>DATKHZ010000422.1:0-10850 GCA_035509995.1 Acidimicrobiales bacterium
CTTGGAGCGCAGGGAGCTACGTCTTCACCGTTTACGAGAACGGCCTTGCCACCTCCCCGCCAGTCAGCTACACACTGCTCGTTTGTGCTCACACGGGCAACCCAAGCGGCTCGCCGACGCAATGTTGAGCGCACACGATCACGCGGCATTTGATGCTGGTGCTGAAAACGAGACCAGGGCGGGCGGCTTCACCCTTCTCGAGTTGACCCTTGCCATGGGCCTCTTCCTTGTGATCATCGCGGCTTTCGTCAGTTTCATAAGCCCGGCGATGAAGGGCTCCAACGTCGCCGAGGCGCTCGTGACCAACGAACAAGCCGTGAGCCTCGTACTGCTCCAAATGGAGAAAGACATCCGCGCCGCGAACCCTCTCGACGTCTTCGACCCGACCGCGTGCTACACGTACACGTACACCACTTACGACGACCAAATCCAGGTGCAGTTGGGACCGAACGGGGGCACCCAACAAACGGTTCTTTGGGTTTATTCGCCAACGAACGACACCCTCAAGCGCGAGCTGATCTCAGGGACCGGCTGTAACCCGACCGTCCTCAGCACGACAGACGTTGTTCCGAACATCCTGAACGGCAGCACGCCCGTCTTCACTTACTTCGATGACACCCAGACGAACCTTGTCGTCCCGGGCAACGCTTCCACCCCAGACTACATCGGGGACTGCGCCGTGCAAATCGGCATCGACCTGACGGGCCAGGCCAGCAATAGCGCCCGGCCGTTTACAGAGCAGGTCAACGTCCAAATTAGGGACCGCCTGCCGGGAGGGATGCCAGGGTGCGCCTGAGCAAACGTTATAAGTCCTGCGCCCCACGTCGGCGCGGCGCGGAGCGGCGCGTGCGCGACGACCGGGGCAGCATCGTGATCGCAATGCTGGTCCTGCTTATCCTTTCGCTGCTAGCTCTCGGGACCATCGCTCGGACGCTCGGCGGGCTAAGGGAGGCCGCGAGAAACGCTCATTATGCGGGTGCGCTCGGAGTAGCCGACGGCGGGCTCTCTGATGCATTGTTCCAGATTGACCAACAAACCTCTTCTTCGTCGTCGTTCTGCGTCGGCCCGGGTTCGGGCTGCACTCTCAGCTCCGTGCCGTCCGCGCCCGGGGCCCAATACCGGGCCATTGTCCCCGATTACCCCAACACTTCAACATCAGACCCGAACGAGTTCGTGGTGCAGAGCGAGGGCATCGTGAACGGCGTCTCTCACGCAATACAGGCCCTTGTCGAGCGGGATGCCGCCGCCCAGTTCGCCACGTTCGGCGTAAGCGCAATAACCCTGAACGGCCATGGGAGCAACGCGTCGATAACAGGAGGCCCTATCGGGAGCGACGGGAACATCAGTTGCAATGGTGGAGGCAACGACGGTACGAGCCAACAAGTGTATGGGGGCGGGAGCAATAACTGCCCAATACCTATAGCTCCTCCTGGGTCATACATACCGCAAGCCCCCGCTCAGACGTGCCCTGCGAGCGGGTTCACCTTCATGGCACCGTGCGTACCGTCGGGCGCCACGCTCCAGACGTGCCCGGCCAACAACACCTTTGTCACAGCGACCTATAACCGGGGAGTCTATGAGTGCTTTGGCGATGTTACATTTAGCGGCACTGTGACGGTTGCAAACCCTAACGGCAATGACCCTGACGGCGGTGGGGGTATCACTTCAACCGACGATGGCGACGACGACGACGGCATGCAGGTGTTCGTGTTCCCAACCGCGGGCGACCCTGGGCCAACCGTGAACTTGGCGGGCGCTGTGATCAACCCGAGCAGGCCCTCGAGGGATTTCCGCCTCTATGTCGCGGGTGATGCCGCGACGACAATCAACCCGGGGAACGGCAGCTCCGCCGTGACCATGACCGGCCTCCTGTGGGCCCCGACGGCCTCGATGACGGTCAATGGTGGCCAGATGACATTTACAGGTTCGATCGTCGTTAACACCTTCACCATAAACGGGAACCCGAACCTAACTTTGACCTACGACACCGGTCTGGAGGACCTCCTCCAACAAGACTGGCGTGTCACTGACTACACAGAGATCCCGGTGATGTGTTTTTCTGACAACCCGACTTACACTCTGCCGTTGACCTCCAGCTGCCCGAGCCCGTGAGCCGCCTCTAGAGCTCTGTAGGGATGGCCGCCCGAGCGAGAAGGACGCTGTCGACGCTTTCTGGCGAGCGCGAGGCGACCTAGAAGCTCGTTCCCACGGCTTGGTGCCGGACAGCTGATCATGAGCACGGAGCTGGCGGACGACCGTCATTCGCCGAGCAGGCGACCAAGGACCGCGCGTGCCTCGTCGAGCGACGCGCGAGTGACCATCTCGCCTGCTGTGTGCGCCAGCTCCGGGTCCCCCGGGCCGAAGTTGGCTGCAGGGATTCCGCGTTCCGCGAAAAAGGCCACATCGGTCCAGCCCAATTTTCCGGACACCGGCCCGCTCGCAGTGCTTACGAGGCGAGCGAGGAACGGATGGCTTAGCGACGGGGGGGCGGAGGGGGCACTGTTGGCAACCGTGAAAATATCCCCGTCTTCCAGCCACGGGGCAACGATCTCTCTCAGTGCCTCGGAGGCCGCTGCGACGTCCCGGTCCGGGGCAAAGCGGTAGTTCAATTGGAGCACGGCACTATCTGGCAACACGTTGGACGCCACGCCGCCGCTAACGCCGACAGCTTGCAGTGATTCGATGTAGGTGCAACCGTCTATTTGGACCTCCCGCCCCGGCCAGCCCACCACGCCCGCGAGCAAAGGAGCAAGCCGATGGATGGCGTTGCGCCCGGTCCACGGCCTGGCGACGTGGGCCCGCCGGCCAGCCATGGCGACATCGGCTTTAAGCACCCCCTGGCAGCCAGCCTCCACCCGGCAGTTAGTCGGTTCGCACACGATCGCGGCGCTGGCGTCGAGAAGGCCGGGCTTGGCACTGGCTAATGCCAGGAGCCCGTTGTGCTCCCGCGCGATTTCCTCCGCCACGTAGAAGACGAAAGTCAGGTCGCAGTTGGGCCCTCGCACGCTGGCAGCCAGGTCGATCATCACAGCCAGGCCGCCCTTCATATCTGTGGAACCGAGGCCCCACAATGTCGTCCCGTCGATCTTCGGCACCGCATTGCCGTTTGGTGGGACGGTGTCCAGGTGGCCAGCGAGCACCACCCGGTCGGGCAGGCCAAGATCGGTGCGAGCGACCACATTGTCGCCGACGCGCACTACGTCCAACCAGGCGTGACGGCGCAGGAGGGCCTCGACGTGGTCGGCAATCAAGCCTTCCTCGGTGGACAAGGAGGGTACCGCCACAAGCGCGGCTGTGGCTGCGAGCAGGTCGCTCACCGGATTGCTGCCACTAAATGCTCACCCCGTGCTCCCGCAGCATGTCGTTCAGGATGGCCGTCGAGTGCCTTTGGCCTTGGTCAAGCCAGCGCACGACCAGGATGCACGGCAACCCGAAGGTGCCGCCGGCATAGGTACGCGGCCGCGTCGCCCCGATCCCGACACACCATGGCGGGACTACGCCGCGCGAGAGCTCCTCGCCGGTCTCGGCATCGATGACCGGGATCCCGGGGTTGAGGATACAACCCTCGCCAAGAACTGCGCCTGCGCCCACCTGCGCTCCCTGGGTGATCATGCAACGGCTGCCTATAAGCGCGTTATCGCCGATCATCACCGGTGCAGCCTGGGGGGGCTCCAGCACACCGCCGATGCCGACACCGCCGGAGAGGTGGACGCCCGCCCCGACCTGGGCACAACTCCCTACCGTGGCCCAGGTGTCGACCATTGTGCCGGGCCCGACGTGGGCGCCGATATTGACATAGCTCGGCATCATCACCGCGCCCCGGCCGATGAAGCTGCCCCACCGCGCCGATGCGCCGGGCACCACCCTTACCCCTGCCTCCCGGAAGCCGTGCTTCAGGGGGAGGCGGTCCGCGTACTCGAAGGGCCCGAGCTCGGTGACCTCGATCGCAGAAACCTTGAAGAACAGCAGGATCGCCCGCTTCAGCCACTCGTTGACGATGACCTCCGTGCCCTCAGGTGGAAGCTCGGCGATGCGAACCTGGCCGGAGTCGAGCAAGCCGATTGCCTCACGGACCAGGTCAGCCTCGGCCTTGCTGTCAGGGCCAAGTTGGTCGCGCCGTTCCCAAAGAGCATCAATCTCGTTTTGCAGGTCCACAGGGGGCGGATGCTAGCTCCCCTAGGCGCCGAGGCGGGAGGCGACCAGCTCGATGCGTTCCATCGGGGCTACTGCTGCCACCCTGACGTGCGCTGCGCCGGCAGGCCCGTAGAACTCGCCGGGCGAGACGACAAGGCCACCTTCAGCCGCCAAGCGAGCAGCCAACGCCCACGCGTCCCCGCCGGGGGCTCGTGCCCACAGGTAGATGCCACCCTCGGGCATCTCTGCCTGCACCCCCACCGCGGCAAGAACCTCGCGCAGCCGGGCGAGACGCTCGTGGTAGCGCTGCCGCTGCGCATCGGCGTGCTCCTGGTCCGATAGCGCGGCGATCCCGGCAAGCTGGGCCGGTCCCGGCACCATGAACCCGGCGTGCTGGCGGACATCGCGCACGAACCCGACCACCTCGGCGTCGCCTGCGTACCACCCGAACCGGAGCCCGGCCAGGTTGCTCCGCTTGGAAAGGGAATGAACTGCCAGGGCCCCGTCTGTCCGGCCAGTCCCCCCGTCGGGCCCGATAACTGTCTGCCGAGGGCCCTTCCATGTGAGCTCGACGTAGCACTCGTCACTGGCGACCAAGACGCCCCGTTGCCGACCCCAGGCCGCGGCGACTGCGAGGTCGTCGACCTGCCCTGCCGGGTTGCCCGGACTGTTGACCCACAAAAGCAGAGCGCGATCCACGTCTTCCTCGCTGACCGCGTCGGGGGTCAGCCGCAGCCGGAAGTGCTCGTCGACAGGCACCGGTACCGCTCTCAGACCCGCCAAAAGAGCTCCCATCTCATAAGTCGGGTAGGAGAGCTCGGGGTAAAGCACGGTGTCGCGCGAAGGGTCGCGCAGGTGCAGCCAACCAGGAAGGCCGGCGACGAGCTCTTTGGAGCCGATGCACAGCGCGACGAGGGACGGGTCGACGTTGACCCCGAGACGGCGTCCCATCCACTCGACGACAGCCTCGCGAGCGGCCGGGGAACCAGCCGAAGACGGGTACCCGCGAGTCGCGCGCGCCTCATCGGCCGAGCTCAACGCGGCGAGAACGGCCGGGCTCGGGGGGTCGCACGGGTCGCCAACCGAAAGGTCGACCGCGCCCCCGGGCAGCGCCGCCGCCTTCTCCCGCAACGGTCCCAACCGTCCATAGGGATATGGCGGGGGCTGGAAGCCACCGCCTCTCGCCGGGCGGGGCACCTTTGCCGCCGCTTCTTTTGCTGCCACCTCCTTAGCCGCCATGTCCTTGGCGCTCCCAGGGGGAGAAATGCGCCCGCACAGCGCTCGGCAACCTTGCCTGCACGACCATCGACTGACCGTCCTCGCTCGTGCTCAACACCTCGCCCTCCCTGTGGAGGGCTGCCAGAAGGTCGCCGCGGCTGTAAGGGATGCTCAGTTCGACGACCCGGCTCGCCAGGCGGAGCTGGCGGGCAACCGCGCCGAGGAGCTCGGGTATGCCCTGCCCTGTCGCAGCGGAGATCACAACCGCTCCGGGGTACCGGCTCACCAGCTCCTCAGCGGTTACAGGAGCAAGGTCCGACTTGTTGAACACCAAAAGCTCGGGGATGTCCGCCGCACCGATCTCGCCGAGCACCGCCCGAACCGAGTCGATCTGGCCTTCTGGTTCCGGCGCCGAACTGTCCACCACATGCACGAGCAGGTCCGCCTCGTTGACAACCTCGAGCGTGCTCCGGAAGGCCTCGACGAGCTGATGAGGAAGCTTGCGCACGAAACCGACGGTGTCCGAGACGAGCACGGGCTCCCCGCCCGGAAGGGCGAAGCGGCGGGTCCTCGGGTCGAGGGTGGCGAAAAGCCGGTCGTCGGCGACCACCCCGGCGCCGGTTAGGGCATTGAGCAGGGTCGACTTCCCCGCGTTCGTATAGCCGACGATCGACACCGACGACAGACGGCTGCTCCGCCTGCCCCGGCGCTGCAACTTGCGGCGGCGCTCAAGTTGGGCGAGCTCCGATTCAAGCTTGTGCACCCGGCGCACGAGGCGGCGACGGTCCACCTCGAGCTGGGTCTCACCAGGGCCTCGGGTGCCAATGCGACCTGATTGCTGCGACAGCGAGTGCCCGCGGCCCCGCAAGCGCGGGAGCCGGTAGCGGAGCTGGGCCAGCTCGACCTGTGCCTTGCCCTCGTCGCTGCTGGCATTCTGGGCGAAGATGTCCAGGATCACGGCGGTGCGGTCGATCGCAGTTCGCCCCAGGATCTTCTCCAGGTTGCGCGACTGCGCGGGTGACAGCTCGTCGTCGAACACAACGGTGTCGGCATCGGTCGATTCCGACACCTCGCGGAGGTCCTGGGCCTTGCCTCGGCCGACGTAGGTGGCGGGGTCCGGGCGGTCCCTTCGTTGCAGGACTCGGGCAACGACGTCCGCTCCGGCAGTACCGACCAACAACGCCAGCTCATCGAGATGGCGTTCTGTCTCGGCCTCGGCTGGGCCGCCGGCCCAGCCATGGTCGCTGCCCGGCAACGTGACTCCTACCAGGACGATCTTTTCCCGGAAGCCGCGCTCGATCAGGCTCATTGGCGCTGCTCAACCCCCACCCGGCCGAACGCCGCAAGCAGGAGCCGGCAGGTCGCAACCCGGCGGCTGGGCCCGGTGAGAACCGCTGTACCATCGACCCGAAGCTCGACCTCAGCAGCCCCTCCGGGCTGGTTCACAGTCACCTTGGTACCGACCCTGCCCCAGTGGTGGAGTGCCGCCGCGGCCGCGACCGAGCCCGTCCCGCAAGCCTGCGTCTCGCCTACTCCTCTCTCCCAAACACGCATCGTGAGCTCGTCGCGACCGGGGCCGAGGGCAACGAACTCGACGTTGACCCCGCCCTGGGCGCCGGTTTCGTCGCTCAAGGCAGGGCCGAGCGAAGCTACGTCAACGGTGCGGGGGTCAGGGCCGAGGACTACCAGGTGCGGGTTGCCGACGTCGACGAAAAGTTGCCCGTTGCCGACGTTGCAGTTATCTGCAGGGCCGAGCACCTTCGGCTCGCCCATCTCCGTGCTCGCCCACATCCAACCGTCCTCCAAGGAATGCACGAGGACCTCTCTATGGCCGGCCGGTGTGAGAACTCCCAAGGTGGTCCCCGGTCCGGCGTTGACCGCCCCCGAGTCGATCGCCGCATGCACGAGGCACCGTAACCCGTTGCCGCTCATCTCTGCTTCGCCCCCGTCGGCATTGCGGAGCTCGAAGGTCATTGCGTCCGAAGAACCCTGTTGGGGCGGGCCGCCCCGCAGCAGGCCGTCAGCGCCAAGGCCAAGGTGCCTGTCGCAAGCAAACCGCGCCAACGGTGCGTCGATCTGGAGGCGGCCTTCGAGGTCGACCAATACCAAGAAGTCGTTGCCCAGCCCTTCGTACTTGGCAAGGGCGAGTTCCCTCCGAGTGCCCACAGCGCCCGCGTTGCCGTCAGCCGCCGTGTTGTCCTCAGCACTAGTCATCATCCCCAGTCTCCCAGCAGCGCGGGCAGTATTGCCAGGGGGTTTTCGGGTGCGCCGAACCATCGGACCCTGGGGTCTCGCCGCCACCACATCCGCTGCCGTCGAGCGAACTGGCGGGTGCGCTGCACTGCGTGTGTGACCGCGTCGTCCAAGGCCCCACCGCCTTCGACATGCCAGAGCAGCTCCCGGTACCCGAGCGCCTGGCGAGCGGTGCGGGACAGCCCTGCGGGCCTGCCCACCAACGCTCGGACCTCATCGGCGAAACCGGCTTTCATCATCGCGGCGAACCGCCGCTCGATGCGCCCCGCAACAACCTGTCGCGGCAACCACACACCGGCGAGGCGCCAGGTCGTCGGAGGGAATGCTCCGACCCCGGGCCCGTAACTGGAAAACGGGCGGCCACTGCCAATTGTGACCTCCAGCGCTCGCAGCACTCGCCGGCGGTTGACGGGCCCGGTGCGGGCTGCCGCAGGCGGGTCGAGCTCAGCGAGCCGGCGGTGCAGCTCCGAGGTGCTCCGGGTTTGTTCGAGCTCCGCGGCCACATCCGGCCACCTGCCCGGTACTGCGAACCTGTCGACAAGAGCGTGCACGTAAAGACCGGTACCGCCGACGAAAAGGGCGCGCTTACCGCGCGACGCGATCTCAGCGATGACCCTGTTGGACTCGCTCACAAAACGAGTCAGGTCCCAAGCCTCCGACGGGTCGGCTACGTCGATGAGGTGATGGGTGACGCCGGCTCGCTCTTCGGGTGTCGGCTTTGCGGTACCGATGTCCATGCCCCTGTACACCTGCATCGAATCCGCTGTCACTATCTCGATATCGCCCAGTTGAAGCGCTACCATGACGCCGAGCGCGGATTTGCCCGAAGCAGTCGGCCCCACCAACGCGAAGGGCCCTGACGCCGTGGCGGCGTTCAGCTGGCCGCCACTGGTATCAGGTTGCGATGGCGAGGTTGCGCCAGTACGCGCACTAATTTTCCTTTGAGGAAATGCGGGGCACCATGCTCGATGAGCACCTCGACGACCGTGCCGGGGCGCAGACCGGTCGCTTCCACGTGGACCAGCTTGTTCTGACGGGTCCGACCTGAGTACACACCTGGGCCGCCTTTTTTAGCCTGTCCTTCCACAAGGATTTCTTCGGTGCGCCCCACCCGCGCCTCGTGGCGCCGCAAGGCGCTGCGTTCCACCACTTGCCTTAGGCGTTCGAAGCGCTCGGCAATAACCTCCGCCGGCACGTAGTCTTCCGTGCGCGCCGCAGCTTCTGTACCAGGGCGCGGGGAAAATATGAACGTATAAGCGCTGTCGTACTCCGCTTCGGCAGCCACTTCCAGCGTGCTCGTGAAGTCTTGCTCCGTCTCCCCCGGGAACCCCACGATTATGTCGGTTGTGACTGCCAGATCCGCAACGGCTGCGCGCGCAGCGCCCAGCCGTTCGAGATAGCGCTTGGCTGTATAACCTCTACGCATCAGCGAAAGCACGCGGTCGCTGCCTGACTGCAGCGGCAGGTGCAAGTGCGGGCATACCGCCTTCTCGTTTGCCATCGCTTCGATCGTTTCAGGGCGCAGATCTTTCGGGTGCGGGCTAGTGAAACGGACTCTCTCTATGCCCTCTACCCTTGCTACGGCGCGCAATAAGTCGGCGAACAGAGGGCGCGCCCGCGGCGCCGTGGCCGCGGCCCACTCGTCTCCGGTTATGTAGGCATGCGCCCGCCAATCCCCAGAACTGCGAGCCTGGAGCGCGAGATCCCGACCATACGAGTTGACGTTTTGGCCCAACAGCGTGACCTCGACAGTGCCCCGCGCTGCGAGCTCGCGCACCTCGGCCACTATTTCGGCGAACGGGCGGCTGATTTCCGGGCCCCTTACTGCCGGGACAATGCAAAAGGCGCAGTGGTTGTCGCAGCCCACTTGGATCGTCACCCATGCGGCGAACGGCAGCTCACGACGAACGGGCAAGGCAGAAGCGAACTCATCCGCGCTCGCAGGAGCGGACTCGAGGATCTCGACCTGCGGGCCGTTCGTGCGAGCACGCTCCAAGAGCTCCGTAGCATGCCCGACGTTGTGAGTCCCAAAGACAGCGTCTACCCATGGCGCCCTCTCCAGCACTTTCTCCCGGTCTTTTTGGGCAAGGCAGCCGCCCACGGCGATCTGCATACCGGGACGCAACTGTTTCAGCGCGCGTAACTGGCCCAAGTTGCCGTACAGGCGGTTGTCTGCGTTTTCGCGGATACAGCACGTGTTGAAAACGACGACGTCTGCATCCTCGACATCTTGCGCCGGGACCAGACCCTGAGCTTCGAGGAGGCCGGCCAGACGCTCGGAATCGTGCTCGTTCATCTGGCAGCCGAAAGTCCGCACAAGGTAACTGCGCGGCGTTTCGGCCACGCTCTGTGCGGGCGGGCTCTTGAGCTCTGAGGTCACCCTCAAAGCTTAAGCCTTCACGGGCCCGCGCAGGACGCCACTGGACGAATTGGCTACTATGGGCGCGGTCGCCTCGGTTGAGCGGGTCCCCGCCAGCCTGCTCCCGAGGTGACCTTGAAATAGGCGAAGGAGCCAAGATGGTCTCAGCAGTCCAGGATCTGCAAGATCCCCGTCGCGTCGAGCCGGCTTACCTTCTCGGCGAGCGCGACATGCTCGAAGGTTGGCTCGAGTTCCACCGAGCCACCCTGCTCCTCAAATGCGAGGGCCTCGACGATGCCGCTCGCAAGAGCCGACCGGTACCCACCTCGCTGCTTTCGTTGCACGGTCTGGTCCGGCATATGGCCGAGGTGGAGCGCGGCTGGTTCCGGCGCACTCTTCTGCGCGAACCAGAGCTGCCGTACATCTACTGCACATCCAAGGACAACGACGACCAAGAACTGGCACCGCTCGACGACGCAAATTGGGACGCTGACCTAGCCATCTGGAAAGCCGAATGCGAGGCCAGCCGTCAAGCCGCCGCGAGCCATAACCTCGACGACGCCGGCCTCCGTCGCGGCGAGGCTGTTTCCCTGCGTTGGATATACGCCCATATGGTCGAAGAATATGCTCGCCACAACGGCCACGCCGACCTCATCCGCGAATTGCTCGATGGTGCGGTCGGCTGGTGACCGCTATTTGAATTAGGGGCTTTTCCGTTTCAACGCATTGTAGTTTCAACCGCGACCAATGCAAGCAAAACAGGTCGGTCGCCCGATCTAATACATGTCGGTCGCCCGATCTAATGTGGACGAGGTCATGCGCTGTTTCGTCGCTGTTTGGCCGGCGCCTGACGTCGTCGAAGTCCTTGGGGCTCTCCCTCGACCTG
>DATKHZ010000423.1:0-7027 GCA_035509995.1 Acidimicrobiales bacterium
AGGACCTCGTCCTCGTCAAGGGGCAGCGAAGAAGTCAGGTAGCGGGCGAATATCTGAGCCGCGGAGGTCTCGTCGGGGCGCTCGATCTTGATCTTCACGTCCAGGCGACCGGGGCGCAGGATCGCCGGGTCGATCAGGTCCTCACGGTTGGAAGCGCCGATAACTATGACGTTTTTGAGCGCTTCGACGCCGTCGATCTCGGCAAGCAACTGGGGCACGATCGTCGACTCGACGTCGGATGAGATCCCACTGCCTCTGGTCCGGAAAAGCGAGTCCATTTCGTCGAAGAAGACGATCACCGGCACGCCTTCCTCGCTCTTTTCCCGGGCCCTCTGGAAAACGAGGCGGATCTGGCGCTCCGTCTCGCCCACGTACTTGTTGAGCAGTTCCGGGCCTTTGATGTTCAAGAAATAGCTACGGGTGTTGGAGTCGCCCGTTGCTTCGGCGACTTTCTTGGCCAGCGAGTTGGCAACTGCCTTTGCGATCAGGGTCTTGCCGCACCCAGGCGGCCCGTACAAAAGGACCCCCTTCGGCGCCGGCAACTTGTGCTCGATGAACAGGTCCTTGTAGAGGAACGGGAGCTCGACCGCGTCGGTTATCTGCTCGATCTGCCAGTCCAGGCCGCCCACGTCCTCATAGGAAATGTCGGGCACTTCTTCGAGGACGAGCTCTTCCACCTCGGGCCTCGGCAACTTCTCGAGTAGGAGCCCCGAGCGCGAGTCCATGAGGAGCGAGTCCCCCGACCGCAGTTTTTCGCCCATGAGCTCCTCGGCGATCTCAACCACACGCTCTTCGTCGGCCCGGCCGACCACTATCGCCCTGTGGTTATCCTCGAGGACCGATTTCATCGTGACGACCTCGCCGGAGAGGTCGCTCCCCCGCGCCAGCACGACGTTCAACGACTCGTTCAGCACGACTTCCTGGCCACGGTGCAGCTCGTTGGACTCCAGGCCCGGGTGGAGCGCGACCCGCATCTTGCGGCCACCCGAGAACACATCCGCCGTACCGTCCTCGTTCAGCTTCAGGAAGGTCCCGTAGGCCGACGGCGGCTGGGTCAACTTGTCGACTTCCTCGCGGAGCGAGGCGATGTGCTCGCGCGCTTCACGCAGCGTGTAGGTGAGCCTCTCGTTTTGCGACAGGGCCTGCTGCAGCTGGCCCTTGGTCTCTAGCAGCCGCTCCTCGAGCGTCCGCACCCTCTTGGGCGCGTCGGCGAGGCGCCGGCGCAGCGCTGCGATCTCCTCTTCCAGCACTGCAACCTGTGCTTCTAGCGAACCGGCTTGGGAGCGCAGTTCAGCCATCTCCCGCTCTTGCGCGCTACCCCGAGCGGACTGCTCGTTGTGCTCAGCCAAGCGGACCACCTCCTTCTAACTGCCATCGTCCGGTCCCCGGCCAGAAATGAACAACTTTGGCTTGGTCCCGGCTTGGACTCTGACGTTACTGCGCGTGAGGGCGAACCTGGCGTATGCTTTTGCCAGCGCCGGGGGCCGGGCGTGTGATTGACACTTCCGCCTGCCCACCGGTACCGTGGGATTAGCAGCACGCCCGTTCGAACGACCAAAAGGGAACCGAGATAGCATGAAGGTCTGGATCGACCAGGATCTTTGCACAGGCGATGGCTTGTGCGAGGAGATTGCCCCCGCAGTTTTCACACTGCTGGACGATGGCCTGTCCTATGTCAAAGAGGGCGACAAGATCTTCAGCGACCCCGGCGGGCACGCCGGTCTGGCCCTGGTACCTGAGGACATGGAAGACGCCACCCGGGAGTCCGCAGAGGAGTGCCCGGGCGAGTGCATTTTCATCGAAGAGTAGTACTCAACCCGGCAGCGCTAGCCGGGAGTAGGGCTCAGCCGTTGACGCAGCCCTCGGTGGGTACAGGCTGCGAATGCGGCTCCGACAGGAGCGGGAGCAGCTCAGAGGTGCTCAGCGCATAGGCCGTGGTGGGCCGGTCAGGGGCTATCGCGAAGGCGATCCCGACTACCTTGCCGGACGTCGTGACGACAGGGGCCCCCGAGTCCCCATAGGTCAGGTCAGCCGCCAGGATGAACACATCGCGTTGGGTGTTGCGGTCGTTGTACAGGTCCTCCCCGACCGCCGTGACCTCCTCGGCCAGCTCGGCGGGCTGCACAGCCAAGGAGTCCTGTCCGTTCGGGTGGCCAAAAACTGCGCCTTTGTTGCCAACGGTGCCCTTGCCGAGGTGCAGCGGCGCCTCGCCGAGATCGGGTACCGAGAGCAGGGCCAGGTCGATGTCGGGGTTGTACAGGACGACCGTCGCCGCTCTGATCTGCCCGTCGGGCAGCAGCACGTTCGTGTCCCCGTCCGGCTCACCGGCAACTACGTGGGCGTTCGTGACAACGAGGTTGGGGGCGACAGTCCAACCGCTCCCCTCTTGGATCCGGCTGCAGGCCTGCCCCTCGACCTTGACCGTCGACGCCTCGACGGTGCCGACCAGGGAGCGTAGGAGAGGGTCTAGGAACGGCGGCTTGCCCACGTTCTTAGCCGGGACGATCACATTGAAGACCTGCGGGAACCCGTCTTCACCCACGAGGCGCCGGAGAGCCTGGAGGGTGTTGGGAGGGCTCAGGCCGTGATCGTGGGTCTCGTTGCTGACCCAGCGCGCGATCACCGAGTGGGTCGTGAGCCCGGAAATCCACGGTGGCGCTGAGGCGAGGGACGGTGCGAGCAGCCACAGGGCAGTGAAAACCCCAAGGATGCCGACAAACGCGCCGACTGCCCGGTCTGCGGCCCTCACGCCCCCGAACGGGAGCACAGAGTGCAGCCTCGCCCCCACGAACAACCCCACGCCCTGGCCGACGAAAGCCCCGCCGAGCAGCAGCACAACCGCCAGCACGATGGTGGCGTCACGGACCGTCGAGCTGGCCGGTTGGACCCGCGCTGACGAGAGGCCCAAAAGGTCCAAGACGTTGGGCATGAAAACGACCGCCAGGTACAGCCCGGCGGCGAGGCCGACCCAGGAAAAAATCCGCGCCAGGAACCCCATCCGCCAGCCCGCCCAGGCGGCTATGGCCGCGCAGACGAGGATGACGATGTCGAAGGCGTTCATTGGCCCAGCGCCAACAACCTGGCAGAGGTCAGAAAACCTGTGTGCCCGACCATTCGGTGGTCGGGGCGGACGGCCTGGCCGTCGATATGCCACGACCGTTGCAGCACCTCGACCGTCTCCGCCATCGCAAAACCGGCGTCGTCAAGGGCCTCGCGCAACGTCATCACCTGGGGCACCGAGGGCAGGTAGGAAAGAATAATGCCCCCTGGCCGCAACGCCCCTGCCGCGTGTTTCACAGCGCGCCACGGCTCGGGCAGGTCCAGGAGCACACGGTCGAGGCCCTTTTCGCCGATGCCTTCGTAAACGTCGCGCACCTGCACGTGGTATCGGCTGAGCACGCCCTCGCCGAGGAAGCTCGTGACGTTGGCCACTGCCCGCGCCGCGAAATCCTCCCGTATTTCGTACCCGGCGACATCGGCGCCCGCCCGCAAAAGCGTCATCGACAGGGCGCCTGACCCCAGGCCCGATTCGAGCACGCGCGCATCGGGGAATATATCGGCCATCACCAATATGGGCCCAAGGTCCTTCGGGTAAATGACCTGGGCGCCTCTCGGCATTTTGAGCACCACCTCGGCCAGAGTCGGCCGAACAGCGATATAGCGGGCGCCGCGGCTCGAGCGGGCCGTGGACCCGTCTTCCTGGCCGAGGATCGCGTCGTGAGCCACCGTGCCCGTGTGGCTGTGGAACTCGCCTCCTTTTTCCAACGAGACCAAGTACCGGCGACCTTTTGTATCGAAAAGGAGCACTCTCTCGCCCGGCTCGAAGGGCCGCTGCCCCGGGCTCACTGGATGCTCACCGGGAGCCGGCGGCGCCGCTCGCTCGTGGCCCGCTCGACCAGGCGGCAGAACGCGCACACCTCGCGAGACGTCGTCGGGGCGCCGCATGTCGAGCACGGGTGGAGGCTTTCGCGGCCATCTGCGTCCGCGTGCGCCACCAGTCCGGCTCCGCGCTCGAGGAACCCGCTGTAGAAGGCTGCTTTGGTGCCGGGTGAGCGTTCTTCGATGGCGTTGAGGGCGTCCTTGTAGCCGAGCTGGCGGTTGCCGACCGACATCGGGCATTCCTCGACCTGGTAGTCGATCCCGGAAAGGACGCAGTACGCAGCCGTTTCGCGCTCGCCCAGGCGCACCAGCGGCTTGACCTTGCGGGGGAAGCCGTCGCCCCCGGGCAGGACCGGCCGCTGCCGGGCCATATAGGCAAGGTCCCAGTGGAGCACGTTGCCGAGCAGCACCGCCGCCTCGTCATCCAGGTTGTGGCCCGTCGCCACGACGTCGTAGCCCCCGTCGAGCGCTGCGCGGTCGAATATGTGGCGCTTGGAAAGCCCGCAGGCAGAGCACGGCACCCGGTGGTCGGCGGCCGCCCCAGTCTTCACGTCGTAGCCGTAGTCGCGGGGCAGGTCGACGTCCACGAGCCGGCAGCCGCGCTCGGCGGCGAAGCGCTTGGCGTAACCGCCGGAGTCTTCGCTGTAGCCCTCGATCCCGAGGCCGATGTAGAGCCCGTCGGTGCTGTAGCCCAGTCGCAGCAGGATGTCCCACAGTGCCAGCGAGTCCTTCCCGCCCGAGACGGCCACGAGCACCCGGTCGCCTGGTGCGATCATCGAGTGCTCTTTGATGACGCGTTCGACCTGGTTACGGCAGTGGGTCAGAAAACAGCCCTGGCAGAACCCGGCGTTGTGGCGGCGTACCTCGATGACCGCGGGTTCGCGGCAAACCCGGCACTTCATGGGCTTGAGGGCTGCTGCGGAGAGCTGTGGTCGGTGTCCACGGCCCCTCCCGAGATGACCGGGCGGATCTCGACCTCGGAACCCTCGGCGATGGTGCTGTCCCCCGTTACGAGCGAGCCGTCGACAATAACGAGAACAGCCTCCCGCTTGTAACCGAGCTTGTTGAGCAGCGGCAGCACGCCGACGGGGCCGGCGACTTCGACCTCGCGCCGAGGGTTACGAAGCAGGACTTTCACGCCGCCCATTGTGGCCCGTGGGAGCGCGATGAGTGATGATTAGCTGCTCTCCCAGGCCTAACTTCTCCGAGAAGACCACCTCGTCCTCCTTGCGGAACGCCTTCAGGCCCCATTGCAGGAGCAGGGCCGCCGCGCCGACCACGAGCCAGAGCCTCTCACCGCCCAGCAGGCCGCGCCGCCAGCCACGGCCGATCGCCCACGCCAGCAGGCTCTTCATTTCGCCGCCATTCGCCCTACCCGCGGCGGATTTCGACGATGGTCGAACGCCGCCGCCCACCCCGCCGGCCCAGCCAGTACGAAACGAGCACTACCAACAGCGCTCCACCCACCGCGGCGTACATGAGCAGGGGCTTTGCCGACTGGACCGAGCCTTCGACGCCGCCGGCCACTGCCTCCGCCTTGGCGCGGATGTCCTCGGGCGTGACACGGCCGCCAGGGCCAGTGCCCTTCGGCTTGTCGGCACTCACCGGGCGACCCCTTTCACGATCCTTAGCACGCAGAAGCCCGCCACGAGCAGGCAGAACAGAACGCCTCCCATGTAAGGCACCCACGACCAGTCCCCCGAGAGATGGGCGCCTGCGCCGAAGGGCGACGCCAGGCCCGTCCTGAGAGTGAAGGCGTTGTTCGGCACCGCTACTTGGAAACTCACCGAGCTACCAGGCAAGGCGGAGGAGTGGACGACCCTCGGTGCCGAGTTGAGGGCCCGGAAGACGGCGAGCCCCGGCTGTCGTGCGGTCCCGAACTCGGTCTGCAGCGCCCTCACAAAGCCAAGAGCCAGGAACGCCGTCCCCAACGCCATGCACGCACCGCCGGCAACGCCCCAGCCCAGCTTCTTGAGCTGGCGGACGACGGGGTCCAGCGTCTCCTGCTTGGCGTAGGCGATTATGAGCTGGAGCAGGTCCGACGCTCCGTCCCGGGCGCCGGCGCCGCCTTTCTTGCGTCCACTTTCACGCTTGCGACCAGGCATCCCCTAGAAGCTAACCGCTGATGATCGGCAACGCACGGCTAAGTCCGCTCCGGCGCCGGGTAAAACTAGCGCCAAGCGACGGTCAACCAGGCACCGTCTGGTGCATCTTTCGACGGCCGACTACCGTCTGGCGCAATTACCTCCGGTTTCCGCAGCTAACTGCGCCAGGCGCGGCGTACGAGCCGGGCGAAACCCAACCGGACGAGTACCCGCGCGGCCCCCCAACTTCACCGCCGCCGGCCGGCACTCAGGGCCCGAAACGAGCCAGGGGCGGCACCTTGGGGTACCGCGCGATGTCCAGCGCGACACGCGAAGTCAGGTCAGCCGGGGTTGCTGGCGGCTTGGGCAACCTCGTGGCCAGGTCGTTCAGCACGGTCGCAAAGACAACCGGCGCTGACAGCCTTGGGTTGCCCGCTCCCTGGTCCGGGGCCGTCTCCACCCACCCCGACAGGGCCTTCACGCCGTCGAGGGTGCCGGTCTTGGCCCGGACCCGGCCCGCTGCGATCGTGCGCTGCATCTCTTCGGCGAGCGTGCCGGAGCGCCCGGCTACGGGTAGGTCGCGCACGAGCAGCCCATTTGGGCCGGCTCGGAGCAGGACGGCGAGGAGCAGCGCGCACGTGACCCTGTCGGAGCGGGAGAGCCCGCTGCCGTCGGCGTTGGCGAACCCGCGGACCGGGAGCCCGTGGCTAGCCAGGTCGGCCCTGACCGCCCTGAGGCCGGCTGCGGTCGAACCTGACCCGTACTCTTTCAGGCCCAGCTCCTTGGTCAGGAGCTCGATTGCGGTGTTATCGCTCTCGCGGAGCACCTCCCCCAGGATCTCGCCGAGCGGGGGCGAGACCAACTCGGCGATCAAGCGCGCGCCCGCGGGAACCTGCCCCTCTGTCGGGGCACCATCGACATCGATCCGAGCCGACCGCAATAGGTCGGTGAGCACTCCCGCGGACTGCACCGCCGGCGGGGCGCCCTCGTGGACCGGGCGGCCGGCCTCGGCGAAGCCATCGTCGATACCGAGCGCCGACAGCGGGCCTACGTCGCCCTCGGCC
>DATKHZ010000424.1:0-2619 GCA_035509995.1 Acidimicrobiales bacterium
GAAAGTTGCTGGAACACCGCGACCCAGGCTCCACTGGTGTACGAGACCGGGGTAATTCGAATACCGGTGTTCTTTGTGAAACCCGCTAGTAGTTTAACGGTGGCACCGTACTGTTCGGCGGTCCCCGGGAAGGCAATAGTAAGGGTGTCATCAGAAACGCTGGCGTACCGCTTCGATTCGAGCGGCCGGCGGTCCCGAGACCCAAGGAGCCCCTTGGGCAAGGCGAGGGCGGCCGCTGATGCTGCTGTTCCCTTTAGGAACGTCCTACGCGACACACTTGATTCGTGACTCATTGTTTTGAACCCCTCCTTTAAGTTGCGAGGCCATTTGTTCAGCCTCACTGTGTATTTGCTGATTTGGAGCGTAAAGCTGTTCGAAATAACAGCACTGTTTGTGTAACACCTCGGTCAGGCGTCCAGACGTTCGAGGTTGATGTCCAAAAAGCGGCAGACGGCCCCGAGTTCGGCGGTCACGTCGCCAGGGACAGCGTGGATGTGGTTGGCCCCGAAACGCGACAGGAACACCTCGGCCGGGGCATCCATCAGGGTAAAGGCATGGGGCCAGACATAGGTGCTCTGTCTCATGAGGGATTCGTTGGTCTCGGCGTCGTAGCGCTCGAAACGGCCCAGCGTGACTTGCATTCGGTACCGGCCGTCGGCCCTGGAAAGACGGGCGAGAGTTATGTCCCCGGGGGCAGCTAGGTGGTGGACAGACGCTCCTCCGGCGGGAAAGTAGAACTCCTCGGGATAGAGGTGCACCTGGGCCATGTTCTCTGCAGGGTCCTCGCTGCGGGCCGCGAACCAGGTGGCATGCTGTCCCGAGTTCTCGAGGTCCCAAACCCTACGGTCGGGGAAATAGTGGCGCACATCTGCAAAAAGGACCGGTGTGCCGGTGACCCGGTGCATGATCAGCATGGTCAAGGCGCCGTCCATGTCACATTCGGTGGCGCAGATGTGCGGGGCCTTGGGGCCGTCCCAGTCGTAGGGGTCGTTGAGGAAGGCCTCGGCGATATCAGTGGTGGCGAAATTGTTGGTCAGCTCTGGCTGGCCTTTGATGCCCGAGAAATCAAGGTGCCACTCGTCGATGATGTCGCGCATCGCGTGGTAGGAGCGGACCTGACGCTCCAGTATCTCCGGTGTCAGTCGAGCGCCGTCGTAGTGGACACCGGCGGCGTGCTTTTCCAACCATTGCCGCCCAGCAACCGCCTGGGAAGCGGGCACCAGTTCGGAGCGCCGGACGATCTCCCACTGGTCTATTTCTTCGACATCGATGCCGAAGCGGCGCATCCACTCGTCGGTGCGGGCAACCGCCGTGTACATGCCCATCGAACGCCCGCCAACGCGGCCGAAGGTGCACCCCTCCAGCGATCTCACCGCGTGCGCGGCCCGCACTAGGGCGCCGAGCCGTTTGCTCACGGCATCGTCGTCAACGTCGCCCCATAGCCTCTCGTGCTGCCGCCCAATCTGGTCGAGGCTCCCCCCCGCCGCGAGCATCCCCACCATGCCCGGGTAGGTGGGGTCGATATTGGAGAACAACAACAGCGGCCCGACAGTGGCCTTTGCGGCGTGCACAGAAAAATGTGGGAACGCCCAAACCGGGTAATTGAAGATGGTGAGGTCCGGAAGCTGGGCCGCCATGCGGCGGGCTTCGCGCACCGCCACCTGATTGGAGGTGATGGGCGCGGTGCCGAGCACCACCTCGAAGCCCGAAGCCTGGCAAGCTGCTGCGATGCGGCCCTCGACGGCCGACCCGAAAGACGCGATCCCTTGGTGGACGAAATCGCGGCCGTCGCTGAAACTGAGGATCCCGACCTTGGGCACGTGGTTCTCCTTCTCTCAGGGCCCTTGCGGGCTAGGTGTAGCTGCGGCGAGCTGCATTTCCGCGAGCTCGTGGGCGAGGCTCCTGGTGGCTGGGTACAGCTGCAGGTAGATCTGGTACAGCCGCTCGTAGAGGGGCTGCAGCGCGGCGTTGGGGTGAACGGTCCCGGCCACCTTTGCCCAACGCGCATCGAGGGGTACAAGGCCGGCTGCGTTACCGGCGAGGTGGGCGTCGCCGTAGCTGGCGCCGATGCTTGGCTCCGGTGAGTCCTGCTCGCGCCCGGTCACGTCCGACACGACCTGGGCCCAGAGGCCCCCACGGGTGCCGCCGCCGACGGCGACGAGGCGGCGCGGGTCTCCTCCAGCCCCTTGGATAGCTTCGAGGTTATGGCGCACGCCAAACGCGGTCGCCTCCAAGAGGGCCCGGTAGAGGTGGCCGCGGCCGTGGCGCTGGGTCAAGCCGAGCATGGCCCCCCGAGCCATGGGGTCGAACAGCGGCGTCCGCTCGCCGGCAAAGTACGGCAGGACTACCAAGCCGTCCGCGCCGGGAGGAGCCTGTCCCGCCTCGGCGAGGAGCTGCTCGAAGGAAGGGTCGCCGGCGATGGTACGGAACCAGGTGGTGAGCGCTCCAGAAGTCGCCATCCCGGCGGCAACGGTCCGGCTGCGGGGTGCCACACCTGCGGTAAGCCAAAGATGGGGGTCAGGCACGGCCTGCGGTGCCACGTGGACAATGAACATCGTCGTCCCGTACGACAGCATGGTGTCGCCTTCTGCAGCGACCCCGGCACCGAACGCCTCGGCC
>DATKHZ010000425.1:0-4262 GCA_035509995.1 Acidimicrobiales bacterium
GTGGTCGACGGGGCCCTGGTTGTAGTGGGAGCAGGCTTCGTCGCCGTGGCCAATCGGTGCTTGGTCGTGGTGGGAGCGGGCCGTAGCGTCGTCGGAGCGACCCTGGTCGTCGTGGTAACTGGCCTCGTCCTAGCGAGCGCAGGCTTCGCAACGGTGGTCAGGACCGATTTCGCCGTCGTGGGGGCTGGCTGGCTCGTTGCAGGGACCACCAAGGTCGTGCTCGGGGCAAGCACCGTCGTCGTGGCTCTCGTCGTAGTCATATGCGGAGGGGTTGTTGTGGTGGTGGGCGTCGCCGTCGTCGTGGTGCTCGGCGGTGGTACGGTAGGGACGGGGGCGCCTGTGGGAGCACCAGGTGGGGGCGGCAGGCTAGTAATCGGGACCGTGGTCACCGACGTCGTCAGCCGGGTCACTCTGGCAGGCGTCCAGGTGACGCTGCCACCGAAGGACCAGTCCATCACCCCGTGGTCACCCTGAAGAGGAGGCCTGACGCCGTCGACTACATCGATGATGTCCCCGACCCGGCTGAAGTGGAAGAAAACGTCGGCCTCCGCCGGGCCCAAGTTGACACAGCCGTGCGAGACGTTCTGGAAGCCCTGTTCGGAGACGCTCCAGGGCGCGGCGTGCACGTACTCGCCGCTGTCGGAGATGTGGACATCCCAGTAGACGAACTCGTTGTAGCCCGCCGGGGACTTGACCGGGATGCCGACCGTCGAAGAGATCATGTGCACAACCGACTCCCTGTCGAGGACGATGTGCGTCCCGTCCTGGGTCGGCCACCGGGGCTGACCGGCACTGATCGGCCAGGTGTAGAGCAACCGGCCGTTGTCTGTAACGGTCATCTGGTGGGTGGTCAGGTTGACGACCGAAATGTGGCTGTTGCCGATCACGAACGCCGTCGACACGACCCCTTCGCCCCAGGCTGCGCCACCGGCGTGCCAACGGTCGAGGTTGCCGTTGACCTCCACCTGGTCGCCCACCGGCCAGTTGGAGGTGGGCCGGAAGTGAAGCTCGACCGAGCTGAACCAATGCCAGCCACCCGGGACCGGCTTGCTCATGGCAATTGAGAGGTGGGACTCGACGGCCTCCTGAGCGGCCAGGGTGTCGACCGGTTGGGAGAACATGAAGACGATCGGTTGGCCCACTCCTACAGCGATCCCCGGAGACGGGAAGACGCTTGCGGTCACGATGCTGGCGGGCGGCGCCGTCGTGAAAGTCCCCGAACCCTTGGCGCTGAAGCTGGGCTCGGTGCCCGTGGTCGTAGCGGCACTTGTCCCCGGGCCAGGGCTCGTGCCCACCACCGTGTAATGCACCGTGTAGGTCGTCCCCGGGTAAAGCTTGCCGGTCGAGTGCCATTCGTCGCCGGCGGGGCCCATCGCTCCCTTCAGCTTGCCGCCCCCCGGCAGGACGGACACTCGCACGCCCTCAAGGCGGGCACCGCTGGCGCGAAGGGTCACCACCGTGCTCAAGGGTTGCTTGGTCGAACCGTTCGCGGGCGACATGGATACCTTGGACAGGAGCTGGTCGATGGCCTCCGCGTGTGTCGTCGTGGTGGTCACGTTGTCGGTCGCGTCAGCCGCCTTGGCGCCCTTGGTCGCTTTGGCGCTCTTGCCATTGCCGCCCGGGGAAGCCTGCCCGCCCGGGTGCTTCGTCGAAAGACCGCCGACTACCGCCACTACTAGGAGCGCCGTTACGACGAGCGCGCCACCTCCAAAGATCAGAGTGCTGCTGCGCCCGAACCCGCCCTGGCGCGTGGGACGTCCCCGCCGGGCCTCACTGCTCACAGCTAGAGGCTAGAGGCATCCAGTGACATCTTGGCCTCACGCCGGGCGATTTCCTTTTGGGAAGGGCTACCCGCCCTCGCGCTCAGGGCGCCGGGACGAGCCAGATGACGGCGAGAGGGGGTAGGACCATCTCGGCCGAATGGGCCTGCCCGTGCCAACCGAAGTCCTGTGCCCACACTTCGCCCATGTTGCCCAGCCCGCTGCCGCCCCACTCCCTGGCGTCGGTGTTGAGCAGCTCCAACCAGCGACCGCCCCGCGGCAGGCCGACGCGGTAGCCGTACTGGGGGACCGGCGAGAAGTTCGCAACGCATGCAAGCACATCGCCCACAGGCACGGTGGGCCATGTTGCCCCATCGAAGGGGTCAGCCGAGCCACGGAGCCGGTAGAACGAAAAGATGTTGTGGTCTGAGTCGCTGGCATCTATCCAGCGGAAACCGTCCGGCGTGAAATCGAGCTCCCAAAGGGCAGGCTCTGCGCGGTAGAGCCTGTTGGCTTCTGCAACCATACGGCGGAGCTTGGCGTGGTCCTCCCACTGGTCGAGTACCCACCAGTCGAGAGGCCGCTCGTTGTCCCACTCACGCTCTTCGGCCAGTTCGGAGCCCATGAAAAGCATCTTTTTGCCAGGGTGGGCCCACATCCAGGCATAGAGCGCCCGCAAGTTCGCGAGCTGCTGCCAGCGGTCGCCGGGCATCTTGGCGAGCAGCGAGCGCTTGCCATGCACCACCTCGTCGTGGGAAAGGGGGAGTATGAAGTTCTCGTGCCAGGCGTAAAGAAGCCCGAAGGTCAAATCGTTCTGGTGGTAGCGGCGATAAAGCGAGTCGGTCTGGAAGTACCGGAGGGTGTCGTGCATCCATCCCATGTTCCACTTGTAACCAAATCCGAGCCCGCCGAGGTAGGTCGGGCGTGAGACCCCGGGCCATGCGGTGGACTCCTCGGCGATCGTGGTCGTCCCGGGGTACAAAGAGAACATGAGCTCATTGAGCTCCTTCAAGACAGCCACAGCTTCCAGGTTTTCGTTCCCGCCAAACGCATTTGGCACCCATTCGCCGGCCTTCCTCGAGTAATCGAGATAGAGCATGGACGCGACGGCATCGACCCTGAGCGCGTCGACGTGGTACTGGTCGGCCCAAAAAAGGGCGTTCGCAAGCAAAAAATTGCGCACCTCGTGGCGGCCGAGGTTGAACACCAAAGTGCCCCAGTCGGGTTGGGCACCCATTGGGCCTGCGTGCTCGTACAGGTTCGTGCCATCAAAGCGCGCAAGTGCGAAATCGTCGCGAGGGAAATGCGCCGGCACCCAGTCCACGATCACCCCTATGCCGCGAGCGTGCAACGCGTCCACGAGCGTCCGGAAATCGTCGGGGCTGCCAAAACGGGCGGTTGGGGCGTAATAAGCGCTCACCTGGTACCCCCATGAGCCGCCGAAGGGGTGCTCTGCGACGGGCATGAACTCGACGTGCGTAAAACCCATCTCGGCGAGGTACTCAGGGAGCTGCACTGCAAGCTCCAGGTAGGTAAGGGGCCTCCAACCTCCACCCTCGTCGGTCCAGCGCCACGAACCAAGGTGGACTTCGTAGATGGACATCGGCTTGGAAAGCGGGTCACCTTCTGTCCTTTTCGCCATCCATGGCCCATCCCCCCACGAATGTCCGGGCGGGTTGGCGACGACGGAAGCCGTGCCGGGCGGGACCTCGGTCGCAAATGCGAAGGGGTCCGCCTTGAGCACGAGGCGTTCGTCGGCGGTCACCATCTCGTACTTGTAATGAGCCCCCGCCCCGGTCCCGGGCACGAAGAGCTCCCAGACCCCCGAATTTCCGAGCGACCTCATCGGGTTAACGCGACCATCCCAAGAGTTCCAGTCCCCCACGACCCGGACGGCCTTGGCGTTGGGCGCCCAAACCGCGAAGGCGGTGCCGCTCGTGCCTTCGTGCGTGCGCGGGTGAGCACCCAGCACCTCCCACAGGCGGCGGTGGCGGCCCTCATTGAAGAGGTACAAGTCCAGGTCGCCCAACGTGGGCCAGTGCCGGTACGGGTCGTCGAAGACGAAGCTCGGAGAGCCTGCGCCGCCGTAGATCGCCTCCAGGCGGTACCCGGCCGCCGACGGGGCCAGGGGGGCCTCCCACAGAGCGGGCGCCACCTCGTGCATGGGCGTTCGCTCCAGCACCGGGCGTTCCGGGGCCGGCCCCGTGACCAGTAGGTACATCTCTTTGGCTTCGGGGCGCAACGCTCGCACCACGGCGCCGTGACGACCCAGCAATGCGTGCGGAGTATGGTGGCGCCCGCTCACCAACAGCTCGACCTGTCGCTCGTCCAACGTCGTTCCGGCATTCTTGCCCGGCACCGCCTGGGCCTCTTCCCGCTTTTTCCTCGGATCCCTACCGCGTACTTCGGTTGTGGTCATAACGGTGGTCTTACCCTTCTTGGGAGCGACATCTTTAGGCATCGGTCGGCGCCGGCTCCTCGGGCGCGTCCTCGAGCGCGGGT
>DATKHZ010000426.1:0-3400 GCA_035509995.1 Acidimicrobiales bacterium
GTGCCAATTGCTGCGCCCAATTGCTGTGCCCAATTGCTGTGCCCGATTGCTCTGCCGGATGCTTAGCCGGCTTCCTTGCGCGCCAGCCGGGCCGGTGCCCCTTTCTCCCCTCAAGGGGTAGCTTGGCGACTAGTGCCTCGCCGCAAACCCCAACCTCCCACCATGCTGCTCATGGTCCGCCATGGCCTGACCCCGACGACGGGACGGGAAATGCCCGAGCCCGGCCCCGGCCCCGGCCTCTCCGAGGACGGTAAGAAGCAAGCGGAGGAGGCGGGCCAGCATATTGCCAGCTGGCGTGGGTCCCTACCGCCGATAGGCGCTCTCTGCTGTTCGCCGCTTTCCCGCACAAGGGAGACTGCCGGCATCCTGGGCAAAGTGCTCGACCTGACCCCGGTTGAGAGGCCAGACCTCGTGGACTGCAACGCCGGCGACTGGGCCGGGGCCACGCTCAAGGACCTGGCCAAAAAGCCTGAATGGCCGACGGTGATGCACTACCCGAGCGGCTTCCGCTTCCCGGGCGGGGAGGCGATCCGGGACATGCAGGCTCGCTTGGTTGCTGCCATGCAAGAGCTGGTGAAGGCCTACCCCGGGCAAACGGTCCTCGCCGTCTCCCATGCCGACCCGATCAAGTCGGTGCTGGCAGACGCGCTGGGGGTCCACCTGGACCTGTTCCAGCGGATAGTCGTTTCACCAGGCTCGGTCAGCGCCATAAGTTACGGCGGATCGTCCCCCAGCGTGGTGCTGGTCAATTGGACCGGGCCGGGCAGCCACGCTCCCAAGCTGGCCGCGAATGATGCGAAAACGGAGGGCAGGCGCTGAACCCGTCATTCGACCTGCCGAGCCCCACGCGAGTGACCGTAGGAGCGATAGGGCCGCCAGGCAAACGTATCTTCTACTTCCAAGCCCGCCAGGAGAACCAGCTTGTCTCGCTGAAGCTCGAAAAGGACCAGGTGCTTTTCCTTGCAGGTGGGCTGAGCGAAGTGCTGGCTGACCTTGCTACGCCGGCGTCGGTCCCGTCGGAGAGCGATCTCGAGCTCGAGGAACCGGTTGAGGCGGAATGGGCTGTGGGTTCGATGCAGCTCGCCTACGACCCCATAGCCGACCGGGTCATGATCACAGCAAGGGAGATCGCCTCCCTTGACGAAGACCCAGGGCCGGAGGAGCTCCCTACCGACGGAGAGCCTGGTGAGGCCGCTGGCGCGGTAGTGCGGGTAGCGCTCACCCGCGAGCAGGCGGCCGGGGTCATAGCGCACGGAAAGGTGCTCTTGCGCGGGGGCCGCCCTCCCTGCCCGCTGTGCGGCTACCCACTAGGCGAGGACCATTCGTGCCCCAAGACAAACGGGCACCGCTCGCCCGCGCTGTGAGCGGGCAGCAGGCCCCGCAAGACAGCACGCCGCTCGCGAGCGGCCCTGTTGCCGGGTTACAGGACGGCACGGCCGCCACCGATGAGGCCGGGCGGATACTTTCGGCCCTCTCCAGCGGCGAGATCGAGCTGAAAGGGCGGATCCCCTGGAGCTCGAACGCAACCTTTTTGGTCTCGGTCTGCGCCCCGCCCGCCAGCAGAGGAGCCACCGGTCCCGGGGAGGACCTCCTGGCGATCTACAAGCCGACCAGCGGGGAGCGACCTCTGTGGGACTTCCCGCAAGGACTGTGGAAGCGCGAAGTGGCTGCCTACGAGCTGTGTTCGTCCATGGGTTGGGACATTGTGCCACCCACCGCCCCCCGCCCCGACGGCCCGCTCGGGCCCGGGTCCCTACAGTTTTGCGTGGACACGGCGCCCGACGAGCACTTCTTCACTCTCGTCGACGACCCTCAATACCATCGCGCGCTGCGCCGCATTGCCGCCTTCGACCTGATCGCCAACAATGCGGACCGCAAAAGCGGCCATTGTCTGCTCGACCAGGGCGGCCATATCTGGGCCATAGACAACGGCCTCTGTTTCCATACCTCCCCAAAGCTTCGAACCGTCATATGGGACTTCGCCGGGGAGAAATTGGACCAAGACCTGCTCGCTCCCCTCGAGCCGCTGGCAGCCGGCGAGATGCCGGGAAGCCTGGAGAGCCTTCTCAGCGAGGCCGAAATAGAAGCCATCTCGGCCCGAGCGAAGGCTGCCCTGGTACACCGGAGGTACCCCAAGCCGCGGGGTGACTTCCCCTACCCCTGGCCCCTTATCTGACCAGGACCGCGCCGTCTACGTCGTCCCTGGTGGTGCACTAGCTCGGACAACTTGCCCGGCGAGGGCACTAACGTGTCATGCGACCCCGTACAGGCGTACCGCCGGGCGGCGGCAGCATGGAGCGATCACCCGTGCGAGCGCGAGAGGAGCCAATCGGAGTGGGCAGCGACGACGAAGTGCGATTGGCGGTCCCGGCGAGGCCGGAGTTCGTGGGGTTGGCGAGGGTCACAGCAGCGGGCCTCGCGAGCCGGCTGGGCTTCACGTTCGACCAAGTCGAAGATCTGCGATTGGCGATTGACGAGATGTGTTTCGGCCTCACCGGGAGCAAGGGCAAGGACGGCATCCTCGAACTACGTTTCCTGCTCAGCCCGGAGGGCTTGGCCGTGCTGGGAGAAGGCAACTTCTCCCCACCGGGGCCGGTCCATCTTTCTGAGCTGTCAAAAGTTATCCTCGATGCCTTGGTTGATGAGCACTCGATAAGTGACGGAGCGGACGGCCCCCGTTTCCGGTTGGTGAAAAAGCGGGAGCGGAAAAAAACCGGCGCCGACGAACTGGCATTAGGGGAAGTCAGTGAGCCTTGAGCCAAACCGGCGCGATGAGCTACGGGAACAGTTCATTGCCTACGCTCAAGAACGCGACACAGCGCTGCGCGACGAGCTCGTAGCGGCCCACTTGGGTTTGGCGGAATACCTTGCCCGGCGTTTTGCCAATCGTGGGGAACCACTGGACGACCTTGTACAAGTTGCTTCCTTGGGCCTCATAAAAGCCGTCGACCGCTTCGACCCCGAGCGCGGTGTCGAGTTCTCGACTTACGCGACCCACACGATCGTGGGGGAACTGAAACGTCATTTCCGGGACAAGGGCTGGGCGATCAGAGCACCGAGGCGCATGCAGGAGCTCTACCTCCAGCTGGGCAAGGTAGTCGGGACTCTGAGCCAGGAGCTCGGCCACTCCCCGACCATTGCAGAGCTGGCGGCGGAGGTGGAGGTCTCCGAGGAAGAGGTCCTGGAAGCGCTTGAAGCCGGGCAGGCATACCGTTCTGCGTCTCTCGACGCTCCCGTGGGGAATGAGGAAGGTGAGACTCTTGGGGCCCACCTCGGCGAGGAGGACCTGTCCTTGGCTGATGTAGAAAGCCGGGCCACCCTTTCTCCCCTCCTCGCGCAACTGCCACCGCGCGAGCGCCTTATCCTTCATTTGCGATTTTTCGAGGGGCTCACACAATCA
>DATKHZ010000427.1:0-4238 GCA_035509995.1 Acidimicrobiales bacterium
ACGCCGGCAGACGTGAGTGATACACCTGGCTTCGCCATAAACCGAGTGTTGATCCCGATGATAAACGAGGCGATCTTCTGCGTGCAGGAGGGCGTGGCGAGCCCGGAGGGCATCGACTTAGTGATGACACTGGGGGCGAACCACCCGCTCGGGCCGCTTGCCCTCGCAGACCTGATCGGGCTGGATACCTGCTTGGCCGTAATGGAGGTTCTCCACGAAGGGCTTGGGGACCCGAAGTACCGACCTTGCCCGTTGCTACGCAAGTATGTCGAAGCCGGTTGGTTGGGGAGGAAGTCGGGACGCGGATTTCACCGGTACGGGAGTGAGCCTTAGGCGGTCCTTCGCACCCTCACCCGGGCTGCCAGCGCGGCACTCTCCTCAAAGGTGGGGAGCCGGTCCGACCTGCGAGAAACATAAAACGAAGCCGCCGCGGTCCCAAGGGACATAGCACCGAGCACGTCGCCTCCGTTCAGGTAGCTCGCTTCGATAGGTTGGCACCGTAAATGTCGCAATTCAGCCTCGGCCGCTTCGTAGTCAACAGGTTGGGCTACGGAGCGATGCGGCTAGCTGGCCCCGGCGTCTGGGGCCCTCCATCCGATCCAGGCGAAGCGATCTCAGTGCTCCGCTCTGCAGTCGAGACCGGTGTAAATCACATCGACACTGCCCAATACTACGGGCCCGATGTCGTCAACGACCTGATCCGCCGCGCCCTATACCCCTATGGGCCCGGTCTTGCCATCGTGAGCAAGGTTGGAGTCCGCCGGGGCGGCCACGGCCGGATCATCTTGTACAACAAACCCGACGAGCTACGTCAGGGCATCCTGGACAACCTGGCCAGCCTCCGGGTCGAGCAGCTCGCCGCCGTCAACCTCCGGCTAGTCGACGGCGCTCCGGTCGACACCTTCTTCGACGAACAGGTGACTGCCATGGTCCGCGCCCGCGACGACGGGCTCATCGCAGGTATTGGGCTGAGCAACATCACTCTGGAGCACCTACGGCGAGCGCTCGAGGTCACCGACATTGTCTGCGTACAGAACCTCCTCAACCCCGCGGATCTGTCATCCATGCCGGTATTGCTCGCGTGCGTGGCCGAAGGCATCGCCTTCGTGCCCTTCTTCTCCCTCGGAGCTGGCGCCCCCCAGTCCAATGCGGTCCTGGGCGACCCGCGGGTGACGGGTGCGGCCGAGCGCCTAGGCGTTACGCCAGCACAGATCGCTCTGGCCTGGGCGCTCGAGCTCGCCCCAAACGTGTTGGTCATCCCTGGCACCTCTTCACGGGTACATCTCTCCGAGAACCTCGGTGCGCAGCAAGTCGAATTAGACGAGCAGGCTCGCCGCGAGCTGAGCGTCGGCCCTTAGGCGGTCTCACCGTGGGGCCGAGCTGCCGGTCCCGCCGGGGCCACTTGGCGCACGCGCGAGCCCGGCCACGGTTTGAGCGAGAGCCACGTTGGGATCTCCGGACGAAGTGTTGGTCGTGTTCGCTGTACAAGCGCTCCCCGAACTGACTCGTCTCGACTTCGGTCACGATCCTCGACTCCTATGCTTCAGGCTCGTAGGTAAGGACCATTGCTTCGGAGCAGACCTCGAGTTGGGAGAGGGTAGCTCCGGTGTTCGGCCTTAACCAGGGCACCTCGTCCGTCTCGTCAATGAGTCAGCACGATAATGCGACCATTGGCTTCTTGTCGGACGGGTAGCGGGTCGGTTAGCTCGCCAACGAAGTACCGGTCATCGACCTCCCGAAAACCCATGAACCCATACTCGCCAGGTTGCTCCTCGAGGAGTTTTCCCGCATACAGGACGCCTAGTTGTCCGTCGTCTGCGGCAACGGGAGCATCGGTAGGGGAGTACGGCCCTACTAAGTTTCGCGCCGAGAATGCAAAAGTGCCTGCCTTACCTGGGACACCCAGCCTCTTGACGCGCGCCGCCGAATGGTCCTCTGCTAAACAGGAGAACAGGATGGCATAGAACCCGTCCAACTGGACGAGCTGGGGCACCTCTACCTGAGAAAATTCGCCAGGCGTGGTTAGCGGAGGGAGCACTTCCCACTTGACTAGGTCGCTGGAGCGCGCCTGAGCGAGAACGCCCGCGCCATCGGCTGGGCCCGAAGACGAGCGCGCCGTGATCAGTGCGTAAAACAGTTCGTCGTTCGGGCGGCGAAAGAGCCAAGGGTCCCGCCAAGATTGATCACGCCAGCGGCCTTGCTCGAGAACTTCGTACCACTCTGGGTCGACCTCGAGCACGGGGTTGCTCGGGTGCTTGTCCCAATGCACCAGATCGTCAGAGGCAGCAAGCCCAATCCTCTGCACGAGGCCTCTTTCTGCCGTGTTTACGCCGGTATACAACATGTACCAGCGCCCCTCGTGCCCAATGGTGCTCCCCGTCCAGGTCGCAAGGTCGTCCCAGCTGCCGCTCACGCCTGGCTGGAGAGCGTCGGGTAGAACACTCCAGTCGCGACAGTCCGCCGACATCGCGTGGCCGATGGTGGCGTTATGGTGGCGAAGTGCCGGGTCGCCGAGCGCTCGCGGTGCTTGCAGGTAAAAGAGGTGGTGCTCCCCCTCGCGACGGATAAGCCAAAAGTCCCAGACCCACTTGTCGGGCAGACGGAACGACATTGCAGCCCCTATCCCTTGAGTGAGCCTTGAAGAAGCGCTGTGACAAAATGACGCTGGAATACGACAAACAAGATGATCGTCGGCGTGAGGATAAGCAGTGAGCCTGCGGACAGCAGTGGGATGTTGGTGCCCCACTCTCCTTGAAAGGCACCTAGCGCCCCAGCCATCGTCCCGTTCGTGGGGTTGTCCACGAGGACGAGCGAAAGCAGGAACTGGTTCCAGGTCCAAACCGATAGCAGGATGGCGAGTGAGGCGAGCGCCGGCCGTGCCAGGGGGACGTGTACTCGCCAGAACAACTGCCAGGTGGTTGCCCCGTCGACCCGAGCCGCCTCGGAAAGCTCGCGAGGCGCGCTGATGAAATGAGCTCGCATCCAGTAGACGCCAAAGGGCATGAAGAGCCCGATCAGGGGCAGGATGATGGCCCACCGGCTCCCAAGTAGGTCCATGTCCCTAATCTCGTAGTAGAGGGGCACGATGACGCCTTCGAACGGTAGGGTCAGGCCGAGCACGAACAGTACAAAGGCGATCTGGCCACCGCGTAGTCTGAGGTGGCCAAGGGCGAAGCCTGCCAGCGTGGCGATAAGGACCGACACGGGCACAACGCCGATCACAATGGACACGCTCGACGCGAAAATAGCGCCCATGTTGGCTACGTCGAAAGCCTGGACGAAGTTCCCCCACTGGGGATGGGCCGGCCATGATATCCCGAGCGGGTAGGTGCCTGAGGGGAACAGGGCGCTCGTGAACATGCTGACGAAGGGGAGCAGAGTTACCCCCATCAGGATGACCAGAAGTACCGTGCCGGTGACGGAGTTCCGTCGGGCGATGATCATTGCTCCGCTCCGCGGCGCGCGAACCATTGGACGGGCAAGATGCAGCCGATCACCAGGACCATCAGTACCAGTGCCAGAGCTGACGCGAGCCCAACCTGGCGGTTGTAAAAGGCAAGCTGGTAGATCTCAAGGCCAGGCACCATCGTCGCGTCGCCCGGGCCTCCCTGGGTCGAGATATAGACAATATCGAACGCTGAAAGCGCAGCGATCACCGTCACGGTTACACAAACTGCGACCTCTTGGCGTAGGGCGGGCAAGGTAATTGCTAGGAACTCGCGGAATGGACCGGCACCATCCAACTGAGCTGACTCGTACAACGCCGGGTCGACCTTGGTCATGCCGGCATACAGCAAGACCGTACACAAGCCCAGCAGCACCCAGGCGCCGATGACCCCGACGGCGGGGAGAGCGGTATTGAAGCCTCCCAGCCATGACTGCGCCAAGCTACCGAGACCGACCTTGGACAGCACCTCGTCAACGACGCCGGTAGTCGACAGCATCCAGCTCCATGCGATCCCGGCCGCGACGAGGGGGACAACCTGTGGCAGGAACAGCACCGTCCTGGCCACAGTGCTCATCCGGCCCGTCACGAACCGGCGCATGACAGTGGCGACAGCCAGGCCGAGCACGACCGGGATCCCACTGAAAAACAAGATCAGCTCGAATGCATGGCCGATCACGCCTATCAGCTGCTCGTTGCTGAACACCGTCTTATAGTTCTGGGCGCCTGCCCACTGCGCTGGGTCGACCCCGTCCCAGTTGTAGAACGAATAACGGAATGTCTGGAATATCGG
>DATKHZ010000428.1:0-6100 GCA_035509995.1 Acidimicrobiales bacterium
CGTTGGAGCACGAAGCCATCCACCCTGCCTTCGCCCACGAGGCGCCGGATGGTGTCGCCGCCGGCGGTCACCCGGTCGGACCGGCCGATCAACAACGTGTAGTCGGCGGCGTCAGCAGCCTCCTCGGCCCCCGCCAACAGGTCGGCGAACAGCGGGCTGCTCACTCCGGGCACGATGAGTGCGAGCGCCCGAGACCGGGCCATACGCAGTGCCCGTCCCGCATAGTTGGCCGAATAGTTGAGGTCTTTAGCTGCTTGCAGCACTCGTTGGCGCGTCTCTTCCCGGGCCCGCACCGTGGGGTCGCCGTTCAGGACGCGCGACGCGACCGAGACGGACACACCAGCGCGTGCGGCTATCTCGGTCAGCGTCACCACGGCCGCCAGCCTACGCAGGCGGCTAAGGTCCTAAGCCAGTGCCGGGCAAACCGTTGCAGCTGCGGGTGGCAATGATCGGGTACGGGTTCATGGGGGCCGCTCACTCCTACGCTTGGCGGGCGGCGAGCATGGCCTTCGACCTGGGTGCAGTCCCCGTGTTGGCGGTCCTGTGTGGGCGCGACCGAGCAGCGGTCGAGCACAAAGCCACCAGGTTTGGTTTTGCCGAGACTGCCATGGATTGGCGCACGGTCGTCGACCGCAACGACGTCGACATCGTTGACGTATGTAGCCCCGGCGATACTCACATGGCGATCACGGTGGCGGCGCTCCGGTCCGGGAAGCACGTGCTGTGCGAGAAGCCGCTCGCAAACTCGGTCGCTGAGGCTGAGACGATGGCCGAGGCGGCCGAATCAGCCCGCTCGTCAGGCCAACGCTCGATGGTCGGGTTCAACTACCGCCGCGTGCCCGCGCTCAAGTTGGCTCGCCACCTGGTCGCGGACGGGCGCATCGGCGAGCTGCGCCATGTGCGCGGGGCCTACCTACAGGACTGGCTGGTCGACCCGGCGGTGCCGCTTGCCTGGCGGATGAGGCGCGAATTGGCTGGCTCCGGCGCAATCGGTGACATCGGCGCTCATGTGATCGACCTTGCACAGTTCCTAACTGGGGAGCGTTTAACCGCGCTCAGCGCGCGCACACGGACTTTTGTGACCGAACGACCGCTTCCCAGCGGGACGGCGGCTGCGCTGGGGGGCAGCGGCGGGCCGGGGACCGGCGAAGTGACCGTCGACGACGCCTTTGTCCTTCACGGCGAGGTTGGCGCGGCGCTGGCGACGTTCGAAGCGACTCGGATGGCGACGGGGCGGAGGAACTCGCTCCGCATCGAGCTCAATGGTTCTGCGGGCTCGCTCGCGTTCGACTTCGAGACCATGAACGAGCTGTCGTTCTACGATGCGACCGGTCCCCGCAGCACGAACGGCTTTCGTCGCATCATCGCCACAGAGCCGGACCATCCCTATATGTCGGCTTGGTGGCCGCCCGGGCACGGCCTTGGTTACGACCACACGTTCACTAACGAGATCGCGGACTTCGTGCGGGCCATCGTCGGAGGCACAGATCCTGAGCCAAGCCTGCTCGAGGGCCTACAGGTCCAACGTGCGCTCGCCGCCTTGGAATCGAGCGCGACAAACGGCGGCGCGTGGACCGTCGTCGATCGCGCTGAGCGTTAGCCGGGCGGCGGGAGCAGCAAAGGGCTGACAGGGCCCGACTGCGCGTTTTTCTGCACCTGCCACTACCCGCAGTATTCAGACCACGGAACGTGCGACAGAGCGTTTCAGTTTTCGGGCGGGGTCACCGAGATGATCAAGGCATATGTGAACGCAATGGAAGAAGGCGCAACCTGTCATGAGCCCAAAACGCCCTGTCGAAGTCCGGCTCGCAATTGCGGCCCTGGCGTTCCTCGTTGCGGTCGTGGCCGTCCTCGGGACCTGGCAGGTCCTGGCCGCGCGAAGCTCGCAACGTTCCGAGATCGAAGCCGGCGAAGTGAGCGCGGCACATCTTGCCAGCAGCGCCCTCGCGAGCGCGCTAGCAAGCAGGTTGGGTCTCCTAAGCAACCTGGCTGACAATGTGTCTTTGTCGTCTATCTTCAAGGCGAAGCCGGCAGAGCAGGCGAAGATCGCCCTCACGCTGCACCTGATCTACCCCGGGTTCGCCACCTTCGACGTCATCGACGCCAACGGCCGCCTAGGCGCCAGATGGCCTGCCGAGCCTGCGGTGGTTGGGAAGAACGTCTCGTCGCAGGCCTTCTTCGCGAACGTGATGCACAGCGGGAAGCCGTACATCTCTCAGGCGATGCAACAAAACGCCCCGCCCAAAGAACTCGTCACCCTCCTTGCGGCACCGGTGCGCGACACCTCGGGCCAGATTGTCGGCATACTTGCGGCGTCCATCCCGGGTTCTAGCCTTGCTTCCCTCATCGGCGGCACAATGCTCCGCGAGGGGGGGGCCCTTGTCGTGTTCGACCGGTTCGGCCACGCTTTTACGGGCCCTGGCGCCAGCGCTACCACATCCTTCAGCTCGCTTCCCGGAGTTAGGAGCGCGTTAGCTGGACGGACCGGCGCTGAGACCGGGACGGTACCCGGCTACTCAGGTCAGCGGTTGGTCGGGTACGCACCGGTGGCCTCGACGGGCTGGGTCGTGGTCGTCGAGGAACCCTCCTCGGTCTTGGCGGGGCCGATTGACGCCCTCACCGAACGCCTTGCTGCCATCGGCCTCGCCGTCGCTTTCCTGGCGGCGGGGATCGTCGCACTGGTGGCGTCTTTGCTCAGGAAACTCACGCGCGAGCGCGAGCGCGTCGGCGCATTGATGGCGAGCGTCGGCGAGGGTGTAGCGACTATCGACATGGACGGGGTTGTCCAGTTGACCAATCCCGCCATGGACGCGCTGACAGGATGGCCCAGCTCAGGGCTGGTCGGCAGGAAGTGGGCCGAGGCTCTTGACCTGTACGACCAACGTGGCAACCTCATACTTTGGGAGGAGTCGATCGCGGCCCAGGCCGCAAACCAGGGCCACGTCGTTGCCACCACCGGTTACGGGCTTCACCTCGCCCGTGCCGACGGCCAACGGTTGCCCGTGGCAATGACAGCGGCGCCCTTGCGGGCCGGTAACGACCTCTTGGGCGCTGTCATGGTGCTTCGTGACGTCTCGAGGGAGCGTGAAGTCGACCAGCTCAAGTCCTCCCTGGTGTCCACCGTCTCCCATGAGCTGCGAACCCCCCTCACCATGGTGCAAGGCTTTTCCGAGCTGCTGCTGTCGCGCCAAGACTTGGGCGAGAAGCGCTCCCGCGAGGCGCTCGAACAGATCCACGCCTCGGCGCAGAGGCTGGGCAGGCTGATCGACGACCTCTTGTCGGTCTCCAGGATCGACTCCGGCAAGCTGCGCGTTGACCTCGGCGCCGTCGACGTCCGCGACGTGCTGGACGAGGTCGTCAAAGTTGCTGGCTCTCAAACCGAAGGTGCGCATGCCCAAGGGGCGCTTTTTGCCGAACGGCTGGTGGTCGAGGTAGCACCCGGCCTGCCTGCGGTGATGGCTGACCGCGACAAATTGGTACAGGTGGTCATGAACCTCGTCTCCAACGCGCTCAAGTACTCACCCTCGGGAGCGCCTGTCCGGATAGTGGCCGAGCGCAAGCGCGACCACGCAGAGATATCGGTGATCGACCAGGGGATCGGGATGACCGAGGCCGAGTGCACCCAGGTATTCGAAAAGTTCAGCCGGGCAGACCGGCCCGAAGTGCGCAAGGTAAGCGGGACCGGCCTCGGGCTTTACATAACGAAGAGCCTCGTCGAAATGCAACACGGCCAGGTATGGGCCCAGAGCGAGCCGGGCAAGGGCAGCGTCTTCGCCTTGTCGCTACCACTCACACCTGAACCAGAACGAGCCGAAGCCCTCGCCCTCCAAGGCACAAAGGAGCCAAGTTGAAAAAACTGCTCATAGTCGACGACGAGGACGGGGTGCGCGCGCTTGTGCGCATGACGCTCGACAACGGGGCATATCAGATCATTGAGGCGTCCGATGGCCTCGAGGCGCTGGACTTAGCAAAGGAGTACCATCCCGACCTCGTGCTGCTCGACGTCATGTTGCCAGACCTATCGGGGATGGAAGTCTGCCGGAAGATAAAGGACGACCCGGATCTCGCTTCAACGACAGTCGTCATGCTCACGGCAAGAGCGCAGACGAGCGATGTTGGGGACGCCGAGGAAGCTGGTGCTGATGGTTATTTCACCAAGCCGTTCTCCCCAATTGCGCTCACGCGTAAGGTCGAGTCCATCCTCGGGCCGATCGCGTGAAACAGGTCCTGGTCATCGATGACGAACCCGGCATAGCAAACCTGGTTTCGTGGTGCCTGGACCCGCTCGGAGTCGGGGTCGTGTTCGCAGGTGGCCTCGAGAGCGCCCTCGACGTTGCTCGTAAACAGGACATTGGCTTGGTGCTCCTGGACTTCGACCTCGGATCGGAAGACGGCATGGAGATCTTGCCCCTCTTGCGTGAAGCGCCCACTCTGCGGACGGTCCCCTTCGTTGCTTTCACGGCTCATGACAGCCGCCGCCAAGAGGCCTTTGCGGGGGGAGTCGTCTCTTTTATCGGCAGGCCGTTCACGGGCGCCGACCTTCGTACGACCGTCGAATTGCACCTCGTTCGCTGAACGGGTGTAAGAGGCCCATCGGATGGGCTCGGGCTTGATGTCGGCAAACCTCGGAAATCACTCCAGCGCCAGTGGTCGTGTGCCGATATAGGGGAGGACTACCAGTCGACGCTCAAGACAATTTGGTGCCTGGTGGCAACCTGGAGAGAGCGTTGCACGCCGTGTGCTGCTCCCGGTTGCAGACCCGCTCCTAACGACTGAGAGTTAAACCCGGTGATAAGCCACAACAGTGCTGCGCGCCCGAAAATTCGCATTCTCTCGCTTGGGATCCTTCTTTCTTTTTGTTTGACCGTGGCGTTAAGTGTCACGATTATCGGTGGGGGCGTTAGCCCGGCGAGTGCCCAGGGCATCGCGATCTCCGAGTGCAACAACGTCGGCACGGTGGGGGGCAACACGATCAGTTGCACCATCACGGTCACCAACAATTTTACTTACAACCCCGGTACACCGGCAGATCCGACGGGATTGGCAACGATCACGACGCTCATCGCTTGTACGGCCCCTGTGGTATGTGGGACCACCGGTACTACAACCTCCGTCGACCCGGTTACTGGTATCACCCAATGCGATGTTGCCGGCCTTGGCGGAGCCAGCACGGTCACCTGCACTGTGACTGTTACCAACAACCTCACTGGTTACCCTCTCGGCGCGGCGATCGTGCCGACAGTCAGCCAGTGCCTGAACCCCCTTTTGACCACTACACTCACATGTACCGCCGTCCCGCCAGGCAATAGTCAAGCTGGGTCGGGGGGACCAGGCGGCCAGAGCGAGACACAATGCAATTCCTCGGGCGGACCGGGCGGTACCATGACTTGCACCGCGACGGCTCCTCCTTCCCAGAGCACAGGGCTACCTACGACGATCGACCAGTGCAACGGCTCGGGCCCTGCGGGGGCGAGCACCGTGACTTGTACGGCGACGATCGTCAACAACTTCATCGCCAGTACCGCCGCACTGCCGACCCCCTTCTATCCCCTGACGGTCGCTTCTACTTCTACCCCTAGCACCGTCCCAACGACTGTGTCGACGACAGTTCCTGTAGCCAACACGAGCACCACCGTCGCCGCCGCCACTGGGCCCACCGTTACTACGCCTCCAAAGACCACCACGACCGCACAGCCCAAGACAACTACGACTACTCGTGCAAGTACCACGACTACTGAACACCCCAAGACCAGCACGACGACGAGCCCAGGTACCACGACAACTGCGCACCCTAAGGCCACGACGACTAGCCGTCCAAGTACCACGACTACTGCATCTCCAAAGACCACCACGACTGCGCACCCCAAGACAACTACGACTACCCGTCCAAGTGCCACGACTACTACTGCATCTCCAAAGACCATCACGACTAGCGCGACCACGACCCCCGTGGTTTTCTCCGGTCCCGCTATCACGTCCACCACCGTCTCAGGCACGGCTGTCAGCTCCTTGACGAGCACCGTGCCTGCCACGACGATCGCTGCCGCAACCACGGTCGCAACGACCCGGTCAACTACTACCGTCCCCGGTAGAGCCGTTG
>DATKHZ010000429.1:0-6393 GCA_035509995.1 Acidimicrobiales bacterium
TCCCCGACCCCAGCGCCGGCGGGGGGATCCAGATTTCCGGTGGGGGTCCCAACAGCGACCTCAACCCCAGCAACGCCACCTTTGTGGCGGCGCAAGATGCCTGCCAGAAGTACTCCCCCGTTCAGCAGCCGTCGGCGGGGCAACAGGCAGAGCTCCAAGCCAAGGCGCTGGCGTTCTCGGCCTGCATGCGCAAACACGGCGTGCCCAACTTCCCGGGCCCGCAGTTCATGTCCGGCGGCCGCGTCCTCGAGAAGATAACCAACGGTTCCGGAGTGGACCCCAGCTCGCCCATGTTCCAGGCCACGCAGCAAAAGTGCAGCAAGAGCGGCAGCAACACTGGGGGCATCTTTACAGCGCCTGCCCCGTGAGGGCCGCGCAAGCATTGACCGGGGCCAGCCCCGCTCGGTAAGAACCTCGACCTTGGAGACTCGCCCGGTCCACGTCTGGATGGTGGTGATTAGCCCTCGCTCATAATGCCGTCTTACGGCCGCTCAAGAAAGTTATTCTCCTGCAAGGGGAATACCGCACGATCAGACGGATATGGAGCGTCGTGGAGGCTGGGTGCGCGCTGACTTACGACGACCACTAGCGAGCCAGTCGGAGGTCGGGGGCGACCCCTTCCGACGTGAACCTCTCGGCAGCCTCGTTGCCGTCAGACGAAGGTTTTGGGAGAGGCAGGTTTGGGGGCAGAGTGCCGGTTACGGCACCTAGCCTCCGCCCAGGACGCGCGCCGTCGCGCGACGACCGGCCAGTTTGACGACCTCAATCGCATTTGGCAGCTGCTCTTTTATCTCCATCGAGTGTGTCACTACGAGGATCTGGCGGAAACGGCCCTTCAGGCGTTCCAAGGCCAGCAACATCCGCGACTTGCGCTCTTCGTCCAGCGGGCCGAAGACCTCGTCCAGCACCAGTAGGCCGACAGTGCCCCCGGACTGGAACCGCACGTGCTCGCTAATCGCGACGCGGAGGGCCAGGTTGGCCAGGTCTACTTCTGAACCGGAGAAGCGTTCGAGGTCGTAGGACACCCCGCTATCGCAGATCTGTAGCCCGTAGGTCTCGGTGTCGACCTCGAGGCGGTCGTACTCGTTGTCGGTGAGCTCGCCGAACAGCTCGGCCGCCTGCACGGCCAGGCGCGGCCCGACTGATGCCACGACGCTGTTGCGGAACCCGTTGAGCAGCTCTGCGGTGCGCCCCAGGTGCACCGATGCCGACTCGAGATCTGCGAGGAGAGCGTGCTGGGCTTCGGCCTCCGCGAAGCGTTTGGCCTCGGCCTCGGCCTGGGCCCGTGCCCTGGTGGCGCTCAAATGGGCCGAGCGGGCGGCCAAGTCGGCCTCTTTGGCAGCTGTTTCGGCCTCGCTCAGGGCTTCGCGTGCCTCGCTCAGTGCTTCCGGTTCGAAGCCGAGGGTGCGGACCTTTGAACGAAGGGCCTCCAGCAATGAAGACGCGCCGGCCACGCGGTCCCGTGCCTGGTTCAGGGCAAGCTCGGCTTGCGGGCGCCGCTCCAGGCGGCCACGCAGCCGGCTCGCTTCTTCGGCAGCTTGCTTGCAAACCGTGAGCTCTTTGCGAGCCGCCTCGAGAGCCATCGAGACCGCCTCGGGGCCCGGGGCTGGCCCAAGGGACTTTGCCAGCAACGCGTCATGCTCGGCCAGGGCTTCGAGGCTCGTCGTCAGCCGTAGCCCGGCCGTCTCCCGGCGTGCACGAGCCTGCTCCCATGCGGCAAGAGCTTGGCGGGCGGTGGCGACCTCGGCGCTGAGCCGGGCCATCTGGGCAGAGGCTCCCTCGGCTGCTGCCCTCGCCGCTGCGAGCGCCTCGTCTGAGCCCTCGAGGCGTAGCTGGGCGGCCTCCAGCTCGGCCTCACGGTGCGACTGGACCATGGCGAAGGCGTCCCCGAGAGCCTGGCCGCAGAGGGGGCAGTCTTCTTCCCCTGAGAGAAGCGCCGACCTGGTGAGCGCGTCGCTGGCGACCTTCAGCTCGGCGGCCGCAGCCTCTCGTCTCGCGCCGGCAGACCCAAGCTCGGCGCGAGCCTCCATGGCAACCTTTTCGGCGCCTGCCAGGGCCATTTCGTCAGGGAGAGGGGGTGGAGCGACCTCGGGGAGCGAGGCCAGCTCGTTTGCGCCGCCGAGCAGGGCACTCACGAGCTGCACCCGTTGTTCCACTACGGGCAGGTCGGCCGCCAACGGCTCCAGTGCGCTCAAGTTGGCCTCGTTTGCCGCAAGGTCGGCCAGCTCGGACGCGAGCTCTTCGGCCTGCTTGCCGGCTGTTTCGAGCTCCGCTCGGGCCGCTTTTCCCTCGAGGACAAGCTTGACCTGCTCTTGGCGGACCAGGTCCAACTTGTCGAACCTTTCTTTGGCGGCCAGAGCTGACTCGCGTGCCACGGAGGCCGCATTTTCCTCCTCGGCGGCAGCTGTGCCCGCAGCGGATGCCCGGGCCTCGGCGTCGGCGGCGGAGACCTTGGCCTCCTCCAGGTCCGCGAGCATTCCACGGAGGCGTTTATGCTGCTCGGTGGTCTGCCTCGCGTCGGCGCGAGCTTTGTCGCGGGCCGCATCGAGAGGCGTTACGCCGAGAAGTGCCAGCACAAGCTTGCGGCGCTCCGCCGGGCTCTGGCTGGAGAAGGCATCAAGTTGTTTTTGCTCGGCGAACACCGAGGCCCGGAAGGCGCCATCGTCCATCCCTAGGACCGAGTGAACGTAGCGCCCTGTGTCCCGCACGCCTTCGGACATCGCGAGCCCGTCGCAGTGCGCCTCGGCCCGGACCGTCGCGTTCGCTCCGGAGATCGTCCGTCGCACGAGGTAAATGTGGCCCTCGTGCTCGAAGGTGACCTCAGCGATGCACTCGCCGTGCGCGCCCGCCGAAGGGACCTCCTCCTTGGCGGTGCGCGCCTTGCCCCAAAGGGCCCAGAGCACCGACTCGAGAAGGGTGGACTTGCCGGCGCCATTTGGCCCGTACACTCCGACAAGCCCGGGTGGGAGGACGAGGTCGAGCTCGTCTTCGAAAACACGGTAGTTGCGCAGGTATATGCGGTCGATGAGCAACGGTCCGGCAGCCCTCTGGCCTAGCCCGCCGACTCGATCGCTTCTGCGAGGTACTTGTGGCCCAGGTCCTGCACGCGCTGTCGGTCGAGCCCCGTCAGGTCCTGGTGGGAGAGCCAGGAGTCCCATTGTCCCCCGAGGGTTTCGACCCGGGGGAGCTCGGCCGGGACGCTGACGTCCACGAACTGGGGTTCCAACCTCAAGTCGAGCGCGGCCGCGGCGACGTCACGGACCAACTGGCGGTCGAGCAGCCGGTAAGCCTCGGGGTCGACGCCTTCCAGGTAAAGCCTGGCGACGGCACCTTCGGGGACGGTCGCAGCCCGCTGCAGGACCTGCTCGGAGAGCTCTGCGGGCGAAAGCCCCAGCGCATAGATGTTGTCGAGCGTGACGAGGGGCCGTTGCCCCGTAAGGGGGATGTGGCGGCACTGGCCGGTGACCGTGTCGAGGACGACTATCCCTTTGGCCTTCTCGGGGTCGTCCGCAAAACTGAAGGTGTCGGTTGACCCTGCGTACCAGATGCCCTCCGCGACCTGGGCGTGGAAATGGTAATGGCCGAGCAGGACGAGGTCGGACTGAAGCGCCCCGAGGTCGATCTCGATCTCATTGATGTCGGCGTGCCTGGGCTCGACCTGCTTGATCCGCGGATGGGTGATCAGCAGGTTCGTGTGCTGGCTGCTCCGCGACTTGCTGGCCTCCGCGAGGGCTTCGAGTGTCGCGTCCACGCTCAACATCTGAGGCACGGCGTGCACTACCAGGCCCTCCGTCGCCGTGTCGATCTCGAAGCGCTCATAGGAGAGCCTGTGGGCGAAGCGGACCTCAGGGAAGGTGTCCGCCAGAGCGGAGTAGGGGCTGCCTCGGCCGGGAAGGCGGGGAGTGTCGTGGTTACCGCTGATGACCACCGCTGGCACACCGTGTTCCCTCACCCTCGCCAGAGCTCGCTGCACTACGCGGAACGAACGGTAGTGAGGGGCCGGGTGGTCGAAGATGTCGCCGAGCCAGATCAGAAGGTCCGGCTCCTGCGCCAGGGCGAGCTCCACAGCGGCCTCGAACGACCTCTCGAAGTCCCATTCCCGTTGGTTTACCCCACCCTCGACCGTGTACGGGAGATATGAGCGCCCGAGGTGGGCATCGCCGATCGCAGCGACCTTCATCTTGACCAGTCCTTCATCTTGACCAGTCCCTCATCTTGACCAGACTTTCATCTTGACCAGTACAGCACGGCCCAGTGACGAGAACGCGAAGGCTCGGGGGCTCAGGGCCCAGTCATGGTCAATGCTCGTTGGGACACCAGTAATGGTCACTGCTCGTTGGGACAATCGCGGCGTGCTTCGTTCGTTTGTGCCTTTGGCTCGTCAAGCCGACCTCTACGGTGCCGGGCGCTCCTCTTTGCAGGCGTGGAAGCTGGAGCGCCGCGCCCGTTCCAGGCGACTGCTGCTCGTAGTCGGCCCTCTAGCGCTTGTGGCGATAGTGGTAGTCGCCTATTGGGTGGCCGCCCATGTTGGGCTGGCGCAGCTTGCCCCAGGGCTCAATTGGCCCGTCCTCGGCCTTGCGCTGGGCGCCGCCGGCGCGGCCGCGGTCCTGTGGCCTCGCCATGACCCGAGCCGTTGGGCCAGAGGTGCCGCAGGTGAGCTCGCCACGGCGGCTCTCCTGGAGCATCTGCCCGGGAGGCATTGGGTGGTGTTGCACGACCTCGCCCTGCCGGGTAGCCGCGCAAACGTTGACCACCTGGTTATCGGTCCGACCGGCGTATGGGTAGTGGACACCAAGGCCTACCGGGCCCGGCTGGAGGCTCGCTGGCGCAAGGTGCTTGTCGGGAGTGCCCCACTTTCAACGGCAGCTGTCCGCTGGGAGGCCGAGCGAGTCTCGAGCATGCTCGGTGTTGAAGCTCGGCCGATCGTGGCGGTCCATGCCAGAGGATTGCCCCGCCGCGGCCGGCGGTGTAGCGGGGTGAGGGTGCTCCCGGCCACTCGGCTCCTGCGCAGGCTCGCTCGAGGGCGCCGCCTATGGCCTTGCCTTACTGCTCGTCGAGTAAAGGAGCTGGGCGAACTGGCTGAGGACCAGTTCTTGGCGCGGGCGGCAAGCGGCTAGTCTCCAGGTAGAAGCCGGTCTGGTCCCGGCGGCAAAGACACGATGGCCACCCCACTTGATTTCGACCCGATCACTGAGGCCCGCAGGCAGTGGGCCGCGAACGGTTGGGACAACGCCTGTGACGGGATGGCTGCGATCACCTCGGTCGTTCGGGCACAGCAGCTGTTCCTGGGCCGGATCGACGCGGTCCTGCGGCCGCTGGAGCTGACCTTCGCGCGCTACGAGGTGCTGATGCTGCTGCTGTTCTCTCGTCGTGGTTCCTTGCCGCTCAACAAGATCGGTGCTCGCCTCCAGGTCCACCCGACCAGCGTGACCAATGCGGTCGACCGCCTCGAAGAACAGGACCTCATCAAGCGCGTCCCGCACTCGAGCGACAGGCGCACAACGCTGGCCGAGATCTTGCCGGTTGGCCGCGAGCTCGCCATGCGGGCGACCAGCGCGCTCAACGAGGAAGTTTTTTCCAAGCCCGGAATGAGCCGGGAGGACCTGGACCTGCTCATCGACGTGCTGCGGCGTTTTCGCCAAGCAGCAGGAGACTTTTCCGAGGAAGTCCCGGCCGCCGACGCCTGATTCAGTCCACGAGCGCTGAGATATTGGGCGGCGCAACTGCCCGAGGAGCCGGCGCCGGTGGCGTCGAGCGCACAACATCGTCGTAGAGGCGCAACAGCGCCGGCACTGCAAAAGGAGCCTCCAGGTTGACCACGAGGCACTCGCCCGGCATAAGCGTCTGAATTTCCGGCCCCATGGCGGAGAGGTCCTGTTTGGCCGATGAACGAAGGATATTGCGGTCCTTTTCGTCGGCCAAGCCGAGCACGAAGAAAGTGTTGAACTGGCTGAGAAGTTCGTCATCGAGCAATTTGGGCTGCTGGGTCACGGCGAGCAGCCCCACCCCGAACTTGCGGCCTTCCCTCGCGACCCGCGGGAACACATTGGACTCGCGGTCCTTGTTCGCCGACAGCACTCTTTGCGCCTCCTCCAGTGCGATGGCCACGACAGGAAGGCTCTTGTGGCGCTCGGGATCCTCCAAGAAGGCTCCCTGCCACTCCTCGATCACCCGGCGAGTGAGGAACGAAGCAACGAGGACTTCTTCGGTGCCACCGAGCCCACTTACGTCGACCAGGACAACCTTTCCTTCGAGGAGCTCGTCGAGGATCCGCCGTCCCACTGAAACCGCGGGGTCCGTAGAAATGCAGGGCAGGTCGACGATACGCCGTGCCCGACGGTGCACCACCTGGAGGGTGTTGAGGGCCACTCTGGCCGACAGTTCCACATCCCT
>DATKHZ010000430.1:0-3760 GCA_035509995.1 Acidimicrobiales bacterium
TACGTCATCGTGGGCCACTCCGAGCGCCGGGAGCTTTTCGGGGAAACCGATGCCTTTGTCAACCAGAAGCTGATTGCCGTCTTGAAGCACGAGATGACCCCGATCCTCTGCGTCGGCGAGACACTGGCCGAACGGGAGTCCGGTGCGACCGAGACCAAGGTGGTCGGCCAGCTCGAAGCGGACTTCGTGGGCGTCTCAGCGGCGGCTGCCGCCAAGGTCGTCATCGCCTACGAGCCCATCTGGGCAATTGGCACGGGCCGCACCGCCAGTGCCGAGGACGCCCAGGCGATGTGCAAGACGGTGCGTTCCTGGATGGCCGAGCACTACAGCGCCGAGCTTGCGAGCACCGTGAAGGTCCAGTACGGGGGGTCGGTCACGCCTGCCAACATCGCCGAGCTAATGGCGCAGGCCGACATAGACGGGGCGCTCGTAGGAGGGGCGAGCCTCGACGCCGAGCGGTTCGCTCAGATAGTGCGACTGGGCAGGTGAGGGGCCCCCTCTCAGGCCCCTATCTCGCCCTATCTCGCAGCCTGGGGTGAACCCAGCCATCCGATCCCTCTCTGCTAAGTTGCTGTCAGCCGGCCACCCGGTGTCCGGCACCTTAGGTAAACGACAATCAAACAGGAGGAGGTGCCGGCTAAGTGGTGATCACGTGGGTGGTGATCTCGGTTCACATAGTGCTGTGCATCGCCCTCATCATCTCAGTGCTGCTTCACAGCGGGAAAGGCGGGGGCCTTTCAGAGATGTTCGGGGGTGGGGTTGGGTCGGCGGCAGCAGCTTCTAGCGTCGTCGAGCGCAACCTGGACCGTTTCACGGTCTTCGCAGCCATCGCTTTCGCCTTTACCACGATGATCCTGGCGATCCGTCTCCAATAAGCGTCGGCGCGGTCACAACTGAGTGTTTTTTGGGCACCGCAGGCGCGCCGGTGTGAGCACGGGTAGCCCCTTACAGGCATGTCAACCGCTCACGAAAGGCGCAACAAAATGAGGTTTTTCAAAGCCGCAAATGCAACGCATGGCCTCGAGGCGAGTTCTCCCGGGTGGCGGGAGAGGCTGCGCACCACCCGGGTCAGGACGCTCGGCGTTGTCGTCGTAGCCGGCGCCATGGTTGTGACATCTACGAGCAGTGCGGGCGCAGCTGGCCCTCAGTATGGCCCGACCGGCCCCGTCCCGGCCGTTGGCACCAAAATAACGGGCGGTACTGCCTACTTCATGGAGGGACCGGCCGCCCCGCCGACCTATATTTTCCCGTTCATAAGCCCCCAGGTCTGTTCGACCATGAACTACGGGCAGCTGACGTACATGATGTACCGGCCCCTGTACTGGTTCGGCAACAACAACTCGCCGACGGTCGACCCCAACTACAGCATCGCGAACCCGCCCACGTTCAGCGATGGCAACAAGACCGTCACCGTCACCTTGAAGCACTGGATGTGGTCCAACGGCGAGCAGGTGACGAGCCGCGACGTCGAGTTCTGGATGAACATGTTCTTCGCCGAGAAGGACAGTTGGTGCGACTACACACCCGGCTATTTCCCGGACAACATTGCATCGATGGCCTACCCGAACTCCTCGACGGTCGTGTTCCACATGAAGCAGGGGTACAACCCGACTTGGTTCCTCTACAACGAGCTGTCCCAGCTCACGCCGATGACGATCGCGTGGGACGTGACCGCCAAGGGCCAGCCGGCGCCCAGCCCAACCGCAGCGAACCTGCCTGACACCACCCCGGCTGGTGCCGCGAAGGTCTACACCTACCTCAACTCTCAAGCCACCGACGTGGCAACTTATACATCAAGCCCGTACTGGTCGGTCGTGGACGGGCCCTGGAAGCTGAAGTCCTTCACCACTACCGGTCAGGTCACCTTCGTGCCGAACCCGGCCTACAGCGGCTCGCCGAAGCCGACCTTGGCGCAGTTCGTCGAGGTCCCCTTCACCTCCGATCAGGCAATGCTGAACGAGATCAAGTCAGGCGGGCCCAGCGCGCTCAGCATGGCCGAACTGCCCGACGAGTTCCTCCCGCAGCTGAAATCGGTGGAGTCCGAGGGTTACAACGCGATCAACTTCACCGGCTTCAGCTTCGCCTTCTTCCCGCTCAACATGGGCAACCCGACGTTCGGGCCGGTGTTCAGCCAGCTCTACTTCCGCCAGGCGTTCCAGCACCTTATTGACCAAAAAGCTTGGGTCGAGAAGATCCTGGACGGCTACGCCGTGCCCACGTACGGGCCGGTCCCGCTGGCGCCGCCCAACAGCTTCGCTGACTCCTACGAAACATCCAACCCCTACCAGTTCAGCGTCTCCACGGCTGCCAGCATCCTCAAGGCGCACGGCTGGGCCAACGTGGGCTCCGGTCAGGTGGCCACATGCGCAAAGCCGGGTTCAGGCCCGGGCGACTGCGGGGCGGGGGTCCCCAAGGGCCTGCAGCTCAAGTTCGGCCTCCTGGCCCAGAGCGGCGCCGTGGTCACTGCAGAGGAAATGGACGACCTCAAGTCCCAGGCCAATCAGGTAGGCATCGACCTCGAGCTGACCACGGCACCCTTCGCCCAGGTTGTCGGCCACGTGGTCAACTGCGGTCCCGGCGGGCAGGCCAAGCCGAGCTCGCCCAAGTGCTCCTGGACCGCTCTCAACTGGGGGGCAGGGTGGATCTATGCCCCCGACTTCGAGCCCACAGGCGAGACGCTGTACTACACCGGGGCCGGTTCGGACTACTCGGGCTACAGCAGCGCCGAAGCCGACCACCTGATCGCGCTGACCACGACGGCACCAGCCAGCCAGTCGCGGTCGGCCATCGACAACTACCAGAACTACATCGCCCAGCAGCTGCCGGTCGTCTTCTTCCCGACAGCGACAGGCTCGCCCACCTCGGCCGCTGTCGACCTTATTTCCCAGCACCTCGGTGGCTACATCAACAACGTGTACTTCAACCTGACTCCCGAGACTTGGTACCTGACCAAGTAAGTCTCAACAGCTAGACGTAGGTAACGCAGCGGATGAGGTGCTCCAGTTGACCGGGTACATAATCCGGCGGCTCCTGCAGGCGGTCGTGGTCGTCCTCGGGGTGACCATGATCGCCTTCGGGATGGAGCACCTCCTCCCTAACGGGATAGCCCGCGCGATCCTCGGGCCGCGCGCCACTCAAGTGGCTATAAACGTCTTCAACAAGCAAAACGGCTTCGACAGCCCCATTTGGTACCAGTACTGGGTCTTTTTGGACCACCTCGTCGTCCACCATGACCTTGGTTTTTCCTACAAGCTCAACCGCAGTGTGGACAGCATCATCGCCTCCGACGTGCCTCGCGACGTGATGCTCGTCGGCACCTCGCTGGTACTGGCCGTGCTCATCGCAATCCCTGTCGGGGTGCTCCAGGCGGTGAAGCGTAACCAGGCTTGGGATTACGCCGGCACGGCGACGTCGTTCGTGCTGTACTCAATGCCCTCTTACGCCCTCGGGTTGATCTTGATATCAGTCTTCTCGATAGAGATCAAGGTCTTCCCTTCGGAGGCGCCCCAGGAGTCGACCGTGTGGGGCATGCTGGGCCATCCCGTTGGCATCATCCTGCCGGTGATCACCCTGACGCTGGTGACATATGCCCTTTTCTCCCGCTACATGCGCTCGTCGGCCATCGACAGCCTGGCCCAGGACTACATAAAGACCGCCCGCGCCAAGGGCCTTTCGGAAAGGGCGGTCCTCTGGCGCCATTTGTTGCGCAACTCGCTTGTGCCCGTGACAACTCTGGTTGGAATTTCCTTGCCTGCGGTGC
>DATKHZ010000431.1:0-3411 GCA_035509995.1 Acidimicrobiales bacterium
CCGCCGAGCTTGCCTTCGACCCCGACTTCGCGAGCCACCCGGGTGACCTCCCCGGCAAACGCATTGAGCTGGTCGACCATTGCGTTGACGGTGTTCTTGAGCTCTAGGAACTCACCCTTGACGTCGATCGAGATCTTTTTGCTGAGGTCCCCGTTGGCGACGGCGGTCGTCACCTCGGCGATGTTGCGGACCTGGCCGGTCAGGTTGCCGGCCATTAGGTTGACGTTGTCGGTGAGGTCCTTCCAAACCCCGCCCACTTCGATCGTGACCGCGGCAGCCTGCCCGAGCTTGCCTTCGGTCCCGACTTCGCGGGTGACGCGGGTCAGCTCAGAGACAAACCCGTTGAGTTGGTCGACCATCGCGTTGATGGTGTTCTTGAGGTCCAGCATCTCGCCCCGCACGTCGGCAGACACCTTCTTACTCAAGTCCCCGTCCGCGACAGCGCCGATCACACGCTGCATCTCGCTGGTGGGGCGCACGAGCGAGTCGATCAAGCTGTTGACGGATTCGACGCTGCCAGACCAGCATTGCGACCAAGCTCCTGCTACCACCCGTTGGGACAACTCGCCCTGCTTGCCGACCACCCGGCTGACGCGCGCAAGCTCCGCTGCCAGCGCCTGGTTGGCGATGATGACATCATTGAGGCCGTCGGCCGCTTTACCCGCTACACCGGTCCATTCGAGCGGCATGCGGGCGGTGAAGTCGCCCCCCCTGACCTGGGCGAGGACGCTCAACAGGACCTTGACATCGATCTCGTCGGCGAGATCCACCGTGGCACCAGCCATGCTGCCTCCCAGGAGATGGGCACAGCTCTCGGCTGAATGCTGGCGCTCGGTCCCTCACCGGTTAGATCGGCGTAAAAGGCGCCTAGGTGGAGGAGTATCCGGCCCAAAACGCCCAAAACGGTCATTCCGCCCTAATATCAGGGAAAATTCTGGATTTAGTCCAGAACTCCGGGGTAGGGTCACGGTGTGACGAGAGAAGCCACCGATGGGACTGCGCTCCTCCGCCACCACGGCCTCCACGTCACGGCCCAGCGCCTAGCCGTCTTGCGTGCGGTATCGCGCGTCTCGCACCAAACGGCCGATGACATCGATCAGATCGTGCGGGTCGAGTTCGGTGCCATCTCAAAGCAGTCGGTCTACGACAACCTCGGGACGTTGGCCGGCAGGGGGCTCCTGCGGCGGATCCAGCCGGCCGGTTCACCAGCCCGCTACGAGGTCCGGGTGGGGGACAACCACCATCACCTCATCTGCCGTACGTGTGGGCGCACTGTCGATGTCGATTGCGCCGTCGGTGAGGTCCCTTGCCTCACCCCTAACGACGCCTCCGGCTTCGAGATCGACGAGGCCGAAGTCATCTATTGGGGTCAATGTCCCGCTTGTGCCGCAGCGGCAGTTCGACCAATAACAATCAATGCACAGCAACCACACATGAGGAAGGACCAACGTGTCTGAGACCGGTAGCGAGAGCGAAAACCCAGTTATTACAGCCCCGACCCCACATGTGGGACGGCCCCGGTCCAACCAGGATTGGTGGCCCAACCAACTCAACCTGCAGCCGCTGCACCAGAAGGCTCGCAAGCCAGCCCCGAGGGGCGCGGGCTACAAGTACCCGGAAGAGTTCAAGGCCCTCGATGTCGAAGCCCTCAAGCGGGACATCTTCGAAGTGATGACGACGTCGCAGGACTGGTGGCCCGCCGACTACGGCCACTACGGACCGCTCTTCATCCGTATGGCCTGGCACAGTGCAGGCACATACCGCACCCTCGACGGTCGCGGTGGTGGTGGTAGCGGTGCCCAACGTTTCGCCCCGCTTAACAGTTGGCCCGACAACGCCAGCCTCGACAAAGCCCGTCGGCTGCTGTGGCCGATCAAGCAGAAATACGGGCGGAAGCTTTCGTGGGCCGACCTCATCGTGTTCGCGGGGAACTGCGCCTTGGAGTCGATGGGGTTCAAGACCTTCGGCTTCGGTTTCGGGCGCGAGGACGTCTACACCCCAGAGGAAATCTTCTGGGGGCCCGAGGACACGTGGCTAGGTGACGAGCGCTACTCGGGTGACCGCGATCTGTCCCACCCTCTTGGCGCCGTGCAAATGGGCCTCATCTACGTCAACCCCGAGGGGCCAAACGGCAAACCGGACCCGGCCGCCTCCGCCCGGGACATCCGGGAAACCTTTGGCCGCATGGCCATGAACGACGAGGAGACGGTGGCGCTGATTGTTGGCGGCCACACCTTCGGCAAGACACATGGCGCCCACAGCGCCGACGACGTTGGTCCCGAACCCGAGGCGGCCCCGGTCGAGGCCCAAGGCCTGGGATGGAAGAACACCTATGGCTCGGGCAAGGGTGGCGACACCATAACGAGCGGCTTGGAAGGGGCGTGGACGTCCGATCCGACCAAGTGGGACAACGGATTCCTCGAGGGGTTGTACGAGCACCACTGGGAACTGTCCGAGAGCCCTGCAGGCGCCAAACAGTGGGTGGCCACCAACCCCGAGGCGCAAGGCATCGTGCCCGACGCTCATGACCCCTCGAAGCGGCATGCACCGGTGATGCTGACCAGTGATCTCGCCCTGAAGGCCGACCCGGTCTATGAGACCATCGCCCGGCGCTTTCGCGAGAACCCCCAAGAGCTGGCCGAGGCGTTTGCCAAGGCCTGGTACAAGCTCCTGCACCGCGATATGGGCCCCGTGGCCCGCTACCTGGGCCCTTGGGTCCCCGAGCCGCAGCTTTGGCAGGACCCCGTTCCCGCTGTCGATCACCGGCTCATTGAAAACGAAGACGTCGCCGCTCTCAAACTCAAGGTCCTCGGCTCGGGCCTGTCGGTCCCTCAGCTCGTGTCGACGGCGTGGGCGGCCGCGGGGAGCTTCCGGGGCACGGACAAGCGCGGCGGGGCAAACGGGGCTCGGCTTCGGTTGGCGCCCCAGAAGGACTGGGAGGTCAACCGCCCAGCCGACCTGGCCCAGGTTTTGCCGGTCCTTGAAGGGATCCAGCGGGAGTTCAACACCTCCCAGACCGGTGGCAAGAAGGTCTCACTCGCTGACCTGATCGTGCTCGGCGGGGCCGCCGCCGTGGAGCGGGCGGCGCGTGACGCCGGGTACGACATCACCGTGCCGTTTGCCCCGGGTCGGACCGATGCGTCACAGGACCAAACCGATGTCGAGTCCTTCGGCTTCCTCGAGCCCAAGGCTGACGGCTTCCGCAATTACCTTAGGGCGGGCGAGAAATTGCCCGCTGAGGTCTTGATGGTGGACCGGGCATTCATGTTGAACCTGACCGCCTCGGAGATGACGGTGCTCGTCGGTGGTCTTAGGGCCCTCAATGCCAACCATGGCGGCGCGGCCCACGGTGTTTTCACCAAACAGCCCGGAAAGCTGACCAACGACTTCTTCGTGAACCTGCTCGACATG
>DATKHZ010000432.1:0-5974 GCA_035509995.1 Acidimicrobiales bacterium
TGGCTACAAACAAATGCCGGCGCTTGTGGCTGCTCTACGCCGCCATGCCAAAGTGCCCGTCACAAGGCCCGACTACGCTGAGGAAGCCGCTTGAAAACAGTGGGCTCACCGCCGAAGTTCAACAAAGAACGGGACATCCTCTTCGCTCAGGTCTGCCCGGAGCCCGAGGCGCCGGCCAGCACCTGCGGCTCGACCCGCGTTTCACGGACCGTCCCGTCAGGGAGGCGCTCGACGAAGTAGGCGCCCGCACCAACTACCTCGGATACGGCCTCGACCATGTCAACACCCCGGTAATGGAGGCCGACGCCAATGTCGGTGACGTACCCCGAGCCCAGGACGCCTTGGGCGACGAGGCGGTGGTAAAGGAACGGATCATCGTCCTCTGGCCCCGGAAGAACCCGCCGCTCGTGGCGAGGATCATCGGAGTGTCGGCCGCCACGGCTAAATCTTGCCAGGAACTGCAAGGGCCCTGTTCGGACAGCCCTATCGCAGGCCAGCGAAGAGGTCGCTTTCGCGGGCCAACCCGTGCGGGGCCGAGCGCAGCGTGAAGAACTCATAGGACAGCGCTAGCGTCACCACCTCGTCTGGCAAACGAGTGAAGAAGGAGTTTTCGGTCTGGCTGGCGTGAGCTGCGAGCGCCTCCCGCTTGCGCTCCACGTAAGCGGAGACGTCGACCTGGGTCGTTATCTCCTCGTCCGGGGTGCCGAAATCGTCTGGGATGCCGAGCTCCCCCATGTCGGCACCTGAGGCCTCCAGCGCGTCGCGGAGCCGTACGAACGCAGACTTCGGGACAGCTGAGTAGTAGAACTTGGCTGGGATGCCGGTTGCCTCGGCTGCGGCGACTGCTGCGCGATGGGCCTGGATGTGGTCGGGGTGACCATAATTGCCGTTCGCGTCGTAGGTGACGACCACCTGTGGGCGGTACTGGCTCATGAGGGCTGCAATGCGTTCCGCCGGCTCGGCGAGCGGGATGTTGCTAAACACGCCGGGGTCTGCGTTGGCCGCCCAACCGACCATCCCGGAGTCCCGGTAACCCAAGAGCTCCACGTCGCTCACACCCAGGTACGAGACCGACTTGCGGAGCTCAGCCAGTCGGGTCGCGACCACCTCAGCGGCGTCGTGCCCGGGCTCGCCCGGCTTCGCACCTCCGGGACCGTCGCCCTGTTCTCCGTTGGTGCATGTGACAAGCACAGTGCGAACCCCGTCTTCCGAGTAGCGCGCGAACACGCCGCCGGTGCCGAGCACCTCATCGTCGGGGTGGGCATGAACAGCCATCAAAGTGAGGCCGTTGGGAGTGCGCGCCGGGCCAGGCGCCAAAGAAGACATCCGCTCAGTTTTGCAGGTCCCGCCTAGCGGTAGGATGCAATAAGCGAAAGGGGGTAAGCATGGCCGACAAGTCTCCCCGCAAGGTAGCGTCCAAAAAACCCGGCAAAACCATCAAAGATAAGCGCCGGGAGAAGAAAGAAAAGCAGCAGGCCCAAAAAGGCCTCGGCATCTGACGCGCCCGGTCCGCCTCGCTGCAAAGTCAGGCGGACCGCTGTCTTAGGCTGGAGGCTCGGCTAGGGAGCTCCTAGGCGCGCTCGCCGACCTTCATCCCCACGACCCCCTTGTCCCGGCCCGGATTTCCCGACCCTCCGGGATTGCTGCACAAGCGCGTAACCCGTTATCGCCCTGTTACTGGGCTGGCTGTACAACGGTCCCATGGCCAGGACCAACGCAAGAAGGCTTGGTTTGCTCCCAATGCGCACCGTGATCGTTGGCGCCCTGGTTGCTATCGGCCTCTTCGCAGCGGCGTGCGGCGGGGGATCGCACCCCTCGGGCGTGGCAAGCCTCGGCAAAACGAAGCCGACGAGCGTGGTTGCAGGCGGCGTTGCGACGACGCTGCCCTCGGGCGCCTCTGTCGAGGAGCACTACCAGAAGGCGCTCAAGTTCTCCGACTGCATGCGTTCCAACGGCATTACCAACTTCCCCGACCCGACGAGCGGGGGTGGTATCCAGATCGGCTCGAACAGCGGCATCGACCCCCAGAGCCCGCAGTTCCAGGCGGCTCGGAAGGCCTGCCAGAAGTATTTCCCGGGACCAAACCTCTCCAAGGCCCAGATCGCTCAGCATGAGGCGCTGGCCCTCGAGTTTGCGAAATGCATGCGCGCCAAGGGTGTACCCAACTTCCCCGACCCTCAGTTCGCCGCAAACGGGGCCGAAATGGTGAGACCGGTCGCGGGGGTCGACCCCAACTCGGCCACCTACCAGGCGGCGGCGGCAAAGTGCAACAGTTAGAAGACGAGTACCGCCCCGAGGGCGCCGCTTAACATGCCCTCATGAAGACCCTCGTGATCGGCGGGACCCAGTTCGTCGGGCGCCACATCGTGACTGCGCTGCTGGCGGACGGGGACGACGTGACGTTGTTCCACCGGGGCCTGACCAACCCAGGGCTGTTCCCCGACGCGGAACATCGACTGGGTGACCGCAACAACGACCTCGGCGCCCTCGCCTCGGGCAGGTGGGATGCAACCATCGATACCTCTGCCTACGTTCCCCGCCAGGTCCGTAGCCTTGCCGAGGTCCTCGGAGCACGGGGCGGGCGTTACGTGCACATCTCTTCGGTATCGGCCTACGCCGACCCGCTCGTCGCTGGTTTTGACGAAGACGCCCCCCTAGCAGTGCTGGACGACCCGGCCACCGAAGTGGTCAACGAAGAGACTTATGGAGGTCTGAAGGCTCTGTGCGAGCGGGCCTCGCACGAATGGTTCGGTGGGATTGGTGCGGGAGGCAGCCAGTCTCGAAGCGCGGACGGACACGCTTCGGGGGTGCCCGTGAGCATCGTGCGCCCTACCTATGTCGCCGGCCCATATGACCACACGAAACGTTTCACCTGGTGGGTCGAGCGGGTGGCCCGAGGCGGCCCCGTGCTGGCCCCCGGACCGAAGGAGAACCCCTTGCAGGTTATCGACGCCCGCGACTTGGCCGGGTTCGTCGTACTGCTCGCGCACGGTCAGGCGGCGGGGACATTCCACGCCGTATCCCCGGCACCGCCGTTCTCCTTCGAGGACTTCCTAACGACGGTGCTCAACGAGGTCGGGCCATCGGGGACCGAGCTGATCTGGGTGTCACCCGAGGCCCTCGCCAAAGCGCACGTGACCGCCGCCGAGCTGCCACTTTGGTCGGGGGTGGGGGCGGGTGGCGACCTTGCGGCCAGCCCAGCACGGGCCATTGCCGCCGGGCTCCGGGTGCGACCACTGGCCCAGACGGTGCGAGAGGTCCACGAGCACGAACTGGCCGAACCAGACGCTCTCACGGCGAGGGCACCGGCGCCGGTCGGGCTTGCCCCCGCTAAGGAGAGAGAGCTGCTCGCCCTCTCGGGGTAAGTCGCACGAGCGCGCGGCCGCCGAAGCGAGCTTGCGGCGCCCACCAGCGTTGCCGTCTCGTCGACCTATTGCGTGACCACTATCCGCTGTTTCGTTCCTCGGAAAAGCCAAATGGCGGCGACGTAACATACGGCCAACAGCCCGCCGCACCAGGCAAAGGCTGCGAAGGCGCTAGTGCCGGCGTGGCCGTATACGAGCAACGAGCGCATGGTCGTGACGATGGGCGTCATTGGTTGGTGCTCGGCAAAGGCGCGGACCGGTGCGCTCATGCTACTGATTGGCGTAAATCCGGGGCTCAGAAAGATCAGTAGCAACAGGATGTAACTGAACGAACCGGCTCCCTCGGCCGTCTTCGCGAGCAAACCAAACATGATTGCTAGCCAGGTCGTGGATAATGTGAACAATATTGTCAAGGCTAAGAAAATCAGCCACTCGACAGCCCCAGAGTGTGAACGGAACCCGACGAGCAATCCCACAAGCACTACAAGGAACACCGAGAACAGGTTGGACAACAAGGACGAAACAGCATGACCGCCCAAGATGGACGATGACGTGATCGGCATCGTACGAAACCGGCTGATCATACCCCTTTGCACGTCCATGCTGAGGCGTAGCGCCGCGTAGGCGATGCCACTTACCACCGTCATGGCTACGATGCCCGGTACTATGAAGTCGATATATTTCACTGAGCCCGTGCGGAATATTTGGCCGAAGCTGCCGCCGAACACGTACACGAACAATAACATGAGTGCAACCGGCATCGCCGCCACCGTAATGATCGTATCCGGGCTGCGAACGACGTGGCGCAAGCTGCGCTTCGTCATTGTCCAAGTGTCGCTGGCTAGGCGTATCATTCCTCTTCCTTTTTGTTATTGATGACCTGTAGGAAAGCGTCGTCGAGCGTCGGTGACTTTTGCGCGAACTCGACAACCTCGAGCTGGGTCGTTTCCAACAGGCCGAACAATCTGCTGACCTGGCCTACGGTGCCGTCGGTGGGGATGGTAAGGGTAAGAGCGCTCTCACTGCGCGTCGGGTGACGGTCTGCAAGTAACAGCGCGGCCTTGCCCAGCTGTGGCGCGTCCGCAAAACGTAGCTCGATCTGGCCGTGCGCCAAAGTACCTTTCAGGGCTTTCGGCGTACCTTGGGCAGCGATCCTGCCATGGCTGATGATGCCGACGTCGTCGGCCAGGCGGTCCGCCTCTTCCAGGTACTGCGTGGTAAGGAAAACGGTCTTTCCGCTGCCCGTCAGCGATTTTATGGTGTCCCACATCATGTTGCGGCTTTCAGGGTCCAGCCCCGTCGTCGGTTCGTCCAGAAAGATGATGGCTGGGTCGCCAATCAGGCCCAGGGCAATGTCGAGCTTGCGCCGCATCCCCCCTGAGTACGTCAAGGTGCGGCGGTCGGCAGCGTCGGTCAGGCCGAACTGTTCCAAGAGCATTTGGGCCGTTCGGGCCGGATTTGAACAGTGGCGGAGGTCACCGATCAGGAGGAGGTTCTCTCGTCCGGTCAAGAGATTGTCGACAGCTGCGAACTGGCCCGTCAAGCTGATTGAACCGCGGACACGGTCTCCCTGCTTCGCCACATCAAACCCGTTGACCGTCGCCATGCCGCTATCTGCGCACAACAAAGTCGTCAAGATATTGATGACCGTGGTCTTGCCGGCGCCGTTAGGGCCGAGCAAGGAAAAGACTGACCCTTGCTCCACCGTGAAGTCGATGCCGTCCAGCACGACGTTGTCCCCGAACGACTTGCGTATGCCCTTCACCTCGATGGCGGGGCTGGTATCAGTCATGATCGGTTCCCTCGAAAAAAGCAGGGCTCTCCATGGTCTCGGGGCCGCCGGCCCGGAAGAGCCGGATGTCGCCGAAACCCGTCCGCGCCCGTACTTCGACAGACGGCTCCCCCGGTTGCGGCGCTTCCGATGCGTCCAGGTCGTTGACGACTTTGCCAAACGAGGTCTCGAGGTCTAGCAGCGCCGCCACCCCACGACGGACCCCGACTTCGACCTTGCCCATCGCCGTCTGCGCGTGAACACTGCCGTGCATTACCTCGTCGATCTGTACGCTCCCATTGGCCGTCTTAGCCTCGACGTCCGAACGGGCCAGTGCGACCCAGATCTTTCCGTTGGACGTCGTCGTCCGCAGGTCTGCCCGAGCCTCTCCAACCCTAATGTCGCCGTTGGCGTTTTTTATGACGGCGGGACCTTCCACCCTTGAGAGGTGGATAGTGCCTGACCCGGTCGTTATTTCGCTGTGCTCGTCCGCCCTCTCGATGGTGATATCTCCGACCCCTGTCCGCAGTTGTAGCGGCCCGGCCTGGGTGAGCTGAATATCACCCGCTCCAACCTTGAACGTGCACTCACCGAGGACACCCGTGGTCCGGAGCCGACCAACGCCAGCCTCGCCCCTCAGCCGCGATCCGGACGGCAGTTCGATCTTGACGTCGACCGACGCACTATTGGAAGCCACATGTCGGCGCCAGGTCTTCGGGACCTTCACTGTCAACACGCCGTTTCCGTAGTTGACCAAGGTCTGTTCGGCGGCAGTCACGTCGCTCTTTTTGGCCGGGTTGGTGGGGCTGACCTCCACGAGCGTGTCAGCGCGGTCGCT
>DATKHZ010000433.1:0-7704 GCA_035509995.1 Acidimicrobiales bacterium
TGGCTACAAACAAATGCCGGCGCTTGTGGCTGCTCTACGCCGCCATGCCAAAGTGCCCGTCACAAGGCCCGACTACGCTGAGGAAGCCGCTTGAAAACAGTGGGCTCACCGCCGAAGTTCAACAAAGAACGGGACATCCTCGAGACGGCGGCGGCCGGAGCCGAGACGGGCGGGGAGGGCGCTGGGGAGGGAGGGCCGAAACCTAGGGAGCAAGCCAGCGCAGGACGCCGACAAGCCGCTTGGCAGGCCCAACGGGCGAGCTGTCCCATCGGCGCCCTAGCATCCGGCCGTGGAACTCATGGCCAACAAGGACTATGGCGGCGCGGTCCAGCTCCGTCCCGGAGGTTGCTACCGACTGGTCCACGCCGACCAAGGCAAGCTGACGGGCTGTCCTGGGATGGTCATCGCCTCGGGGTGGCTCCGAGTTGGGGCCCTGTGTCCGCCCTTGCGCGTCATGCCCTCTTCGCATTGGCACTGGACGAGGTCCCTTTTCTAGACGGCATCGACCAACTCACCGCGGCTTTCGGCCTGCCAGCCGAACTCCTTACTTTCCCACCTGACCCGGAAGCGAAGGATTACCCGACCTCCGTCGAAATCCTATGCCAGGTGCTCCCGTTCGACCCGTTGCGCGCCGACGTGCGCGACGAGCGAAAAGTGACTCGCGAAGACTTCGAGTGGGCAGTCGATGTCATCCGCGGCGTTCTTGGGTTTCCATACTCATGGCAAGGCTCGACGACCTTACTGGGTGTGCGGTGCCCGTCATCGACAGCACCGAGCCAGCCGTCATTGCCTCCGGCGAGCACGCCTGTCGCACCCTTATTGCAGGCGGCCGCATGATCACTAGGTTGTTCGCGTTTGAAGGCCATGGGTCTATGGATTGGACGTGCGCCTTTGCCGCCCCCATGGTCCTACGCATGCTCAGGTTTGAGTGTGCTCATCTGATTTGGCCCCACCTGGGCCGGTAATGCTCATCGGTTTTGGCCCCACCTGAGGGTCCACCAACCGGGAGCCGCCAGCCTTGACCGTGGGTCATGCCCAAGAGGTCAAAGGTGAGCCTGTACGAGCAGATACGCAAAGCACACGAGCGCGAAGGCCTGAGCGTGAGAGCGCTGGGCCGGCGCTTTGGCGTGCACCGCCGTGACGTCCGCCAAGCGTTGGCGTCGGCAGTCCCACCTGCCCGAAAGGCGCCTGCACCGCGGGCCGCACCCAAGCTCGACGCCTGGAAGGCGACGATCGAGGCGTGGTTGGTGCAGGACCGCTACGCGCCGCCCAAGCAGCGCCACACGGCTCGGCGGGTGTGGCAACGCCTGGTGGAAGAGCACGGGGCCGAGGTTGGCGAGTCGACGGTCCGGCGCTATGTCACCGAGGTCCGCGCCCGTCTGGACTTCCCCCTAGTGGAGGTGGCTGTGCCTCAGCACCACCCCCTCGGTGCTGAAGCCGAGGTCGACTTCGGCACCGCCTCGGTCTACGTGGCTGGGTTGCTCGTCGAGGTGCAGTTGTTCATCATGCGCTTGTCCGCCTCGGGACGCGCTTACCCGCGGGCGTATTTGAACGAGGCCCAAGAAGTGTTCTTAGATGGCCATGTCCGGGCCTTCGAGCACTTCGGCGTCCCCGGCCGGGTTCGTTATGACAACCTGAAGGCCGCCGTTGAAAAAGTGCTGCGGGGCCGGGACCGCCTCGAGTCGGAGCGCTTTGTGGGCCTGCGCTCGCACTACGGCTTCGACAGTTTCTTTTGTCAGCCGGGTGTGAAGGGCGCCCACGAAAAGGGTGGCGTCGAAGGCGAGATCGGTCGGTTCCGCCGCCGCCACATGGTGCCGGTCCCTCGTGCTGCATCCATGGCCGAGCTGAACGAGCTGTTGCTGGCCGGGGCAGCCAAGGACGACCGGCGCTTCATAACTGGCCGGCGCATTGCTGTGGGTGAGCACTTCGCCCTCGAAGCCGAGGCCTTGCGGCCATTGCCCGCCGAAGCCTTCGACTACAGGGCGCTCGGCAACTTCAGGGTCGACCGCAAGGCACGGGTGTCGGTCAGAGGGGCGCTTTATTCGGTCCCCGCCCGTTACTGCGGCCGGCGCCTGGACGCCCTCGTCGGCGCTGAAGTCATCGAGGTCTTAGACGGCAAGGTCGTCGTGGCCTGGCACCCCCGGAGCCAAAAGGGCGAGGAGAACCTGGTCCTCGACCATTACTTAGAGGTCCTGGCCATAAAGCCAGGTGCCCTGCCCGGGGCGACAGCGTTGGCCCGGGCTCGAGCGGCGGGAGCTTTTAGCGAGGAGCACGAACGGTTTTGGTCCCATGCCAGGCGCCAGCTCGGCGACCGGGACGGCACCCGGGCGCTCATCGAGGTCCTCCTCTTGCACCGGGCCCTGCCCGCCGCTGCAGTGCGTGCCGGCATGACGGCCGCGTTGGCCACTGGGTCGACCAGCCCGGCGGTGGTTGCCATCGAGGCCCGCCGTTCGACCGAGACCGCCCAAAGCCCAGTCGTGCCGATCGGCCAGGGCCTGTCGCGCTTTGACCGTCCCAAGCCGAGCGTCACCCACTACGACCAACTACTGGAAGGAACCAGATGACCTCCATGACGGACACCGCCGCCGCAGCTGCTATCGGGGCGGCCACCAAACAGCTCCGCCTGCCTGTCGTGCGCTCCGACTCTCAACGACTGGCCGAGGTGGCACAAAGATCTCAGTTGTCCTATCTCGGTTTCCTAGCCGAGGTGCTCTCGGCCGAGGTCGACCAACGCTCCGAGCGGCGGAGGCTTCGTCGTGTGGGGGAGGCCCACTTCCCCAGGCTAAAACGCCTGGCCGACTTTGACCTCGGAGCAGCGCCGACAGTCAACGCCGCCACCATCGCCACGTTGGCTTCTTGTGCCTACCTCAACGCCGGCGAGCCCGTGGTGCTCTTGGGCGACAGTGGGACCGGCAAGAGCCATCTGCTCATCGGCCTCGGGATCGCCGCCTGCGAGCAAGGCAAACGGGTCCGTTACGCCACCTGCGCCCAGCTGGTCAACGAGCTCGCCGAAGCAGCAGACGAGCGGCGGCTATCACGCATCGTGGCCCGCTACGGGCGCTTGGACCTGCTCTGCTTGGACGAGCTCGGCTACGTCCAGCTCGACGCCCGAGGATCGGAGCTCTTGTTCCAGATCCTCGCTGAACGAGAAGAGAAATCCTCGATCGCCCTGGCTTCGAACCTTCCCTTCAGCGAGTGGGGAGGGATCATCCCCGATCCGCGTCTCGTTGCCGCCATTGTCGACCGGGTCACCTTCAAGGCCCACATCATCGAGACCGGCACCGAGAGCTACCGGCTCCGGACGACCAAGTCACGTCGAGGACGCTCGGCGTCATGACCTGGGTGGGGCCAAACTAACCGAGCAAGGTGGGGCCAACCCGAGTTGACAAACCCAACAGGGGCACGCGTGGCGGGCAGGCGAACGCTCGATGGTGAGAGCGAGAACCCGACCTCACTCTTAGCCCGCCTACCGTGAAGCTATCTTCTTCTGCGCCACTTCGGCAAGGGATAGGGCGTCAGAAAATATACTCTCGGCGGTCACCTGTTTTAGAGCAATCGCGACGGTAATGACAGTAACGGTCTTTCCGCTCCGGAATGCCACAATCGCCTCTCCTGAAAGTGACAACAGCCAGGCGAGCGTCTGGTTGCCAACACGCTGGACTGGATGCCTCCATTCAGCTGGCAAGGGAACGTCGAAGAAGGCCTCGGAGTCAAAGGCGCGAGATGTCATGTCACTGTAGAGCTCAACGTCCACAAGCACACCCTGACCAATATCCGAGTACTCGCAGGCGACACCGCCGGTTGCTTGCGATTTCGTCGCGTATGGCCCAGCAATATTGTGCCCGAAATCTCTCTTCAGCGTCGCTAGGTCGATTAGAACGCATGCCCGATCGTTGGCAATAGACCGAAACATCGTCTGATCAGCAGGCTCGCCGGCAGCCGGACCCGGGGCCGCCGCGGTAGCTCCGCATCCGACGCACAACGATACAGTCGCGCTCAGTGCGGCAACGACCCATAGATATCGTTTCATTCTCGGGCAAGCTCCTCAGGAACCTGGTACTCGAAGCGCGGTAGCCTTGTCACATCGCAATGTCAGGCGATGGTTACTTCCGCTGAGCCGAAAGCGAAGGTGCCTACGCCAGTCACGAACGCGGTGTGCACGACAACCTTCCCCTTCTCCAACGACGGCCTTGTGTAACCAAGCGTAACCTGTAGCACGAAACTACCAGTTCCGCTCACTCCAGAAGCAGACACTCCTTCCGAGTCGAGTGCAACACCATTGGAGCACTCCCCCGTCAATGCTAAGGTTAGTCCGGGTGCAAATGGAGACGTCGTCCCGGTCTCAGTGTTGTAGAGATCCAAGTCCGTAGACCAGCTCCCTGGCTTGCAGTTGCCTACGGCCGATTCCAGAAGGCATTTCAGCGGGAACAGCACCGTCACACCGCGTGAACCCACCGAAGCGCCATTGTTGTCAACGAACACCTGGAGATCCCAGGCGACTTCAAGAATGTCGTACGGCTTCGGTGCGGTATACCCGAACTCCCCGGTCCATTCCCCATCTATAGAGTTGAACTCTTCATTGAAGTCAGCCTCACCACACTGCTCCGGCCCTGCGTCACAGTTGACCGCGATCGAAGAGCCGTCTTGTCCGCCAGGATCAGTCTCATTCACTGGGTCATCGCCGGCATAGGCATAAGGCTGGCCCGTCTCGGCAAGGTCAGGGTCCACACTGAGGAATTGTCCGGTGCTCGGGTCATACCAGCGCGCAGCACAGCCCCCGCGTGCGATCTCACGTACTTCGCCGGTAGATGGCCCTCCTGATCTGGACCGGTGCCAGGGGGACTAGGAGCCCCGATACGTTGGTGGAAGGTCGCTCGGGTCTCCCTCGTTCACAGGATCGTCGCCGGCATGGAGATATCCACACCGTCGGCGAAGTCCCTCAATGACAAACCGACCCAGCAAATGGCCGGTGCAACTCGGATGGTACCGGGTCGGATCGCACACCGTGCCTTAAACAGAAGATGCCTTAGTTGTTGGTCACGAACTCTGCTCAATGAGGGGTCCTCCTCCCGCTGCTCGGCGGTCCGCTTGGAACTGCTTGACGGCGCGCCTACGTTGCCTGTTGCGCACTACCGAGACCATTAAAGCCAAAAACGCAAGGCATATCATCCCGTAGAACGCGATGAGACCCGTCCCGCGGCCTCCCCCGGCAATTACGAACGCGGCTCCGAGAAAGACAAGCACGGCCCCAAAAATAATGCCTGCCTGGGCGGCTGCGAGAAGGACGATGCCTTCAGTACCCCAGCGTTGCTGAAACTGCCTTACGACCTTGCTGTCAGAGTGCGCTGCCTGCCTGCGCAATAACCGAGCAGCCCAGTACTTCTCGTAAGGCAAGAGGTAATGGTTAGTGGGTACGCTTTGTTCGCTTGGGGGCATTATGCTTTTGCCCCGTTGGCGATGGCGTCAGTGATGGTCGTCGCGAAACCAATCAGAGCCGATCCGCCGGAAGCGGCGTTGAGGGCGGAAGCTGTCAAACTGTCGGCCGCTAAGCTACCCGAGGCCACTGCGCTGCTGCCGACTACTCCGCCGGCAGCGCCCGCCGTAGCGACCAATCCGAGCGCAAAGCCGAAGCACGCCTCAGCATTACCACTAGCAACGCATGGCCTAGCGTCGAGAGCTGTAGCTGCCAAACCTGAAGCGAACGAGATCTCCCCCAGCGCGGTGGCGGTTGCCGTCGCATCGACCGCAGCCTCCTCAGTCGCGGCAGCTGTAACTACGACGGCACCAACACCCGTAGCGACGGCCGCGACTCCGAGGGCGACACCCGCAACGACAAGGGCTATTTCCAGGGCGTGTCCCGAGCCCCCGGAACTCCATCGTCGCGGCGCAAGGCCCGCCATTTGCTGCGCCAGGCTTGCGGTCGCGGAATACAAGACGCTTGATGCCTGGCTGAAACCCTCGGAAGCGTTATTGACGGCACACTGCAAGGCAACTAAGTCTTTTTAGACTGACCGGTTCGGGTTGGTAGAGCAGATGCCTAGGCCCCCCAGCTGCTGGCCTTCTGCCGCGGCGAGCTTCGCTTGAGCCGCGATCGCGCTGCGCAGGGCCTGCCCCACCGCAGTGGCAGCCGGTATCAGAGAGCCTGCCTGGCATGTGCTGAACGGTGTTTGGCACGTTGTCGGCCCATAGCCGCCAACGCCGAGGACGGAGACCATCTGCCCGCTCGGATCCGAACTATTGACCGGGTCGTCGCCGGCATATGCGTAAGGCACGTCCGTCTCGGCGAGGTCGGGGTCCCCGCTCATGAACTGGCCTGTCCCCGGGTCATTTCAGCGCGCCCTCAGGTGGTAAAAGCCCGTGGTCGGGTCGAGGTACTGGCCGTCGTAGAGAAGGGACGTGGAGGCGGCGCCAGTGGTGGCCGTGAGGTTCCCGTAGGGGTCGAAGCTGAACGTGGCGACCACGCGGCCGCTGGCGCCGAGCAGCGCCCGGGTCGAGCCCTGGTCGTCGGAGACGAAGTACACGTTAGTGCCGCTGGGGATGTTCACCTGCTCGACGGGTGTCCCGTTGGGGCCGTACAGGTACCCATTTGTACCGTCGCTCAGCAGGAGCGGGAGGCCCGAGGAGCCGTCCCAGGTAAGGGTGGCTGTCACGCCCCGGTCGTCCTCCCGGTCAGCAGCCCGTGCCGTTGTAGCTGTAAGAGCGTTGGCGGAGCTCATGGTCGCGGCTGTCATTTGGTCGGCTTGGTTGTAACCATAGGCGCTCGTCGCCGCCGCGCTAGCGCCCGTCACGGCGTGAGCGAGGGGCAGGAAACGGTTGCTGGACGACGCCTCGTTGGTGTTCGACGTGGTGAGCGACCAGGTGGCCTACTGCCCTGAGCGGGGAGCCGCTTGCTTTCCAGCCGCTCGGCTGCCGCTGTGCGGCCCGCCCTGGGCTCAGGCGGTATTCACGCAAATGTCCCCATCCACATACCCTCCCGTCTCCCAGGGCACCCAAGGACCGTCCTTCCCTCCCGGGACAGACGGCTCTCGAAGGTATAGACGCTTGTAGGCGAGGTGGTCACCTGCGCGGCAGCGTCCGAGATCGAATGCGTGAAGCTCGATTTGGACCGTTGGCCGAGTGTTGTTAGGACCATAAACTTCTCCCCAACCACGTCCGAGAGCATTTGCCGTGGCCCATCGCGTCCACGTGATGCACACCACGGTTCCGGTTGCGGTGCCACCATTCGAGAGGTCCGCGGGATGGGCCGTGCCCCAGCCCAAGTTGGCCTCACCTGACCCCAGGACCGGGACGGAAGACGCGACCTTGGTCACGGGGTGGAACACGCCACACTTCGGCCAGACATCAGGCACGCTCGTCGAGATGGAGGCCTGAGCCGTGCCGCCATAAGCCCCGAGGACCATGAGCAGCAGTACACCGACCGTAGTTAGCCATGTGAACCGTGCCCGCAGAGCCGTGGGTTCCGACGCGCTCGCACCCCTCGGTGGCTGTTCGGCGGGCCGAAAGAGTTGTAAAACACCCATCACGGTCACTCTCCCGAGACGATTGCCGCGTGCTGCCATCCGGCCCACAGGTCGCATGTGAGCCCATGCGTGGCAATGCCTTCCCAAGCATCGAGCGCCAGTCCGGCGTAGAACACCCGGATGCTGACCGAGTTGGCAGCCGGCCCCTCGTAGCCCAGCATGAAGTCGTTTGTACAGGTATACA
>DATKHZ010000434.1:0-5823 GCA_035509995.1 Acidimicrobiales bacterium
CGGCTCGACGCAGGCCCCTGTGGCAATCGGTGCTGACGACGTGCGCACTTGGCTCGGACGGCCTCGCTTCTTCTTCGAGGCTGCCGACCGCACGAGCGTGCCGGGCGTCGCGACCGGGCTCGCCGTGACCGGGGCCGGAGGCGATGTGCTGTTCGTCGAGGCGACCGTCATGGACGGGGCTGAAGGCCTGACCATGACAGGCCAATTGGGCGACGTGATGAAGGAGTCTGCTGAGATCGCGCTGTCACACGTGCGTGCCCATGCCTCAGAGCTCGGCATCGACAAGGGTGCTTTCAGCGGCAAGCGGTTCCACCTGCACGTCCCCGCGGGAGCAGTCCCCAAGGACGGGCCTTCCGCCGGCGTGACAATGGTGTCGGCGCTCGTCAGCCTGCTCCTGGACCGCCCGGTGCGGCCGGTGGTCGGCATGACCGGGGAGGTCACCCTCCAGGGCAGGGTGCTGCCCATCGGGGGCGTGAAGCAGAAGGTGCTCGCCGCCTACAGGGCAGGCCTGCAAGAGGTCGTGGTGCCGGCACGCAACGGCCCGGACCTCGAGGACGTGCCCGATGAGGTGCGGGCGAAAATGACCTTTACCCTGGCCGAAACCGTCGGTGACGTCCTGGCCGTCGCACTGGGCCCGCGCTCCGACGAAACCGCCGAGGACGAGCCCCTCCCACTGGCGTCCTGAGGCGTCAGTGAGAAAAAGAGAGGTACTCGTGGACGGAGCGAACCGCAGCTGACCCTTCACCGACCGCTGCGGCTACCCGTTTGGTAGAGCCCGACCGAACGTCGCCGACAGCGAACAAACCAGGATGGCTGGTCTCGAACGGGAGTGGCGACCGGGCAAAGATTTCCCACCGGTCGCCAAGGTGCTCCGGCCCAAGAGAGCGGTCCGTCAGCACGAAACCCTTCTCGTCGAGAGCGGCGCACCCTGACAGCCAACCCGATGATGGGTCAGCACCTATGAAAGAGAACAGGGCTGCGCAGGGGATCGCATCATCGCCGTCTTTGCCGGTGACCAGCACCGTCGACAGGGCCTGGTCACCGTCAAGGGCCGTGATGGACGTGCTTGAGCGCACGTCGACACGCTCGTGGGCTTCGACTCGGTCGATGAGATAGCGGGACATGCTCGCGCTCAGGTCGGGGCCACGGACCACGATGGTGACGTGGGAACCCTTGTCTGCGAGGAAAAGGGACGCTTGCCCCGCAGAGTTCCCCCCGCCGGCAACCACGACCGGTGAGCCGGCGCAGAGCCGGGCTTCCATTTCCGTCGCCGCGTAGTAGACCCCGTTCGGTTCGAAGTGGTCGAGACGCGCCGCATCAAGCCTTCGGTAGCGGGCACCGGTGGCGACGATCACGGCCCGGCCGGCGACGGCGGTGCCGTCGGTCAGGTCGACCACAAGATGCCCGGCCTTCTCCCGCAACGAAACAGCCGCACACGGGTTGACGAGGCGTGCGCCGAACTTCTCGGCTTGCACCATGGCCCGCTGGGTGAGGTCTCCCCCGGAGATGCCGATCGGGAAACCGAAATAGTTCTCGATCCGCGAGCTGGTCCCCGCCTGGCCCCCCACCGCGATCTTGTCGAGGGCCAGCGTCTCCAAACCCTCCGAGGCGCCGTATACCGCAGCAGCTAGGCCAGCCGGACCGGCACCAACCACAACGAGGTCGAAGCATCGGCCGGGAAGGCTCTCCACCGTCAGGCCGAGGTACTCCGCCAAAGCCCCCGGGGTCGGGCGGCGAAGTACTGAACCGGTGGCGATCACAACTGGGAGTTCTTCCGGCGTGACCTCGAACTCACGCAGGACCTCTTCAACATGGCTGTCGTCGTCCGGGTCCATCAACTCATGGGGGATGCGGTTGCGGTACAAAAACTCCCGGATCGGCCTCAGCTCTGGCGAGAACCTGGATCCGACGACGCGAATGGCGGCCGAGGCGGCACTGAAAAGCTCCGTTCGCCGGGCGAGAAAAGCGGCCAGGATCCTGTCGCTGAGCCTTGGGTCGGTCCGGATTATCTGCCGGAACGCCTCCCTTCCGACTACCAGGACCTCGCCCGGCTCGGCGACCACCGCTGACACCATCGTTCGTTGGCCGGTCAGCAGGTTCAGCTCCCCCACGAACCGTCCGGGGCCGTGGCGCGTTACAAGCCGGTCCCCACCGTCGGTACGCATAAATATGTCGACTGCGCCCGAAACGACGACGTAGAAGTCGTACGCGGGATCCCCTTCTCGGAAGAGGTAATCACCGGCGCCGACCGAGCGGCGGCTGCCTACTGCCTCGAGGCGGCCGAGCTCGGTGGCATCAAGGACGGGGAACGCGACGGAGTTGTCAGCCATGGAAGCCATGGACGCAACTTAGTTCCCACTGCCCCAGTTCCTAGTGCCCGAGTTCCTACTCCTAGGCCCTAGCGCCGGCCTACGCCGCTGCGAAAACCCGGCCCCGCGACCGGCTACGAAGACTGGACCGAGCCGGCGTTGCAGGCTTTCCCGGAGGCGCTGCGCACACCTCGCTGGTCAGTAGTAGGACAGAGCTTGACGGCGCTGCCGTTGAGGGTCGCCGCGGCGCCGTTCGGCACGACGCCGACTGCGGGGCTAGACGCCAGCGGCTCGATCGTCTTGGTGGGCCCACCGTGGTGGCCGAGCGGGCCGAGCTCGGAAGTGCCAGCGGAGGTGACGTCGGTCTGCCCCGTCGCGACGTTGAAGCAGGTCGGGTTGTTACTTGTGTTGTGACCCTCGTCGAACCAGGCCCCGCCGGGTTGGTCGCAACTGCCATTGAAAATGTTCGCAGCGACCCAGATGGCGGCGCTACCTCCGTGGTCGCTGTTGTCGACGGTGCCGCCGTGGCCGGTCGCACTGTTGCCAGTGAACGTAGACTCCCAGACGCTGGCAGCGGCCGCTCCCCTGTCGCCGGTGTCAATTGCGCCACCGTCGGCCGAGGCGCCGTTGCCGGAGAAGGTGGAGACCGAGACCTTGATGGTCCCCTTGCCGCTATCGGCGTTGTCGATGGCGCCGCCGTCGACCGAAGCGGTATCGGCCGAGAAGGTCGAGGTCGACAGGAAGAGGTTGCCGCTGCCCTTGTCACCGTTGTCGATGGCACCGCCGTCACTATGAGAAGCGTTCGCCGTGAAGCTGGAGCGGGAGACGGTGAGGGTGCCGCTTCCCTTGTCCCCGTTGTCGATGGCGCCTCCGTCACGGCTCACGATGTTGCCGTGAAAGGTCGAGCCCGAGACAGTGGCGGCGCCGCTTCCGCCGTTGTCGCTGTCGTCGATGGCCCCACCGTCGCCGGCTCTATTTTGCGAGAACAGGGAGCCGGACACGGTCAGGGCCCCACTGCCTTTATCCGCGTTGTCGATTGCGCCACCATCGCTCGTAGCAGTGTTGTCGATGAACGTCGAGGCCGACACGACCAAGATGCCGCCGCCCTTGTCGCCGTTGTCGATGGCACCACCGTCGGCCGCCGAGTTGCCAGAGAACGTGGAGGCGGACACGGTTAGGACACCGCCGGACGAGTTTTCGATTGCGCCACCTTTACCACTGCCGGCTGCGTTCTCGATCGTGATGCCATGGAGGACCACATGAACGTCCGAGCCGATGGTGAGTACCGGCCCGCTACAAGTCTTGGTTTGACAGCCGACGTGTTTGCCGTGGTTGCCGTCGAGCACCGGCCTGGCGATGCCAGGCGCCGCCTTGATGGTGAGCGGCTGCGCGACAAAGGTGCCTCCTGTATCTATCGCCCAGTTGCCTCTGTAATGGCCCTTGCTGCCGGGGGTCGCTAGTTCGACGATGGCGCCGGCCGAGGCATCAGCGAGCGCCTCGGCCAGGGTGCACCTCTTCGAGGGGACGGACGTCTTCGGGCAGCTAACGGGCAACCGCGCTGCCCCAGCTGCGTACGCGTACCAGGTCGTTGCCCCAGCCGATGCCGGGGAGGCGCTCACAACAAAGCTGAGCGCCGTGCCCGCGAAAAACACCACTGGAAGGCCTGCGGCAGCGAGGCGCCGAAAAGCCCTCGCGCCTTGCGGGGCGAGACGTGGAATGGCGGTCTCGTGCCTGGTGGTCTGGTTCGAGGGCAACATGCCGTTCTCCTTTTATTGGGCGGCTCGCGAGTAGTTGGCAGCCCACCAACGGTCCGAAAGCGGAGGGCTCGGCTCAGCACGCGCCGTATTAGGGAAGATAGCGCTGATGGTAGCGGTTGGCCCCCCACCAAGCGTGTGCGGAGCAATCCGGGTAAAGGAAGACCACACCCCGCAGTCGGGCGGCCGCTAGTTTGGCGTCTCACGTGGCACAGCCGGAAGATGTCCACTCGCGACCACCGCGGCGCAGCCTCCTGATCGACCTAGGCCCCCTGTCGCGGTCGCGCGATTTCCGCAGGCTGGTCCTCGGCGAGGGAGTCGCAGTCCTCGGGACCCAGGTCACCACCGTCGCCGTGCCATGGCAGGTTTACCGTCTCACACATTCGTCGTTCGACGTCGGCCTGGTCTCCCTCGTCCAGCTTGCGCCCCTGCTGATGGGGTCACTGTTGGGCGGCTCGGTGGCAGATGCGGTCGACCGCCGGCGCTTGCTATTGGCGGTCGAATCGCTGATGGCCCTGACCAGCGCCGGGCTGGCGTTGAACGCTGACCTCGGCCCGTCGCTGTGGCCCCTGTTCATCCTGCCTGCGGTGGCGGCCGCCCTGAGCGGCTGTGACGGCTCAACCCGCAACGCGCTCGTCCCCAACCTGGTCGAGCGGTCCGACGTCTCGGCGGCCAACGCCATCTTCCAGGCCCTGTTCCAGCTCGGGACGGTCATAGGGCCGGCGGTTGCCGGTCTCTTGCTGGCCGGTGCAGGTGTCCGCTTTGTCTACTGGGTCGATGTAGCGACCTTCGCCGTCGCCCTGGTGGCGGTGTTCCGGATCGCCCCTCAACCCCCCAAGGAAAGAGGTGACCGTCCCGGGTTGCGCTCGATCGTCGAGGGCTTCCGGTTCCTCCGGGGCCGCCAGCAGATCCAGGGCGCCTACGTGATCGACCTCGACGCAATGGTGTTCGGGATGCCGCGCGCGCTGTTCCCGGCCCTGGCAACGACGGTGTTCGGCGGCGGGGCCACGACGGTTGGCTTCCTTTACGCCGCCCCGGGTGCGGGAGCTCTGCTCGGCGCTCTGACGACAGGCTGGGTCGGCCGGGTGCACCGCCAAGGCCGCGCAGTGATCGTGGCCGTGATCGTATGGGGCCTAGCCATAACCTGCTTCGGCCTGGTCCACTGGCTGCCCGCGGCGCTGGTCCTGCTCGCGGTGGCCGGGTGGGCCGACGTCATATCGGCGGTGTTCCGCAACACGATCATCCAGCTCGCCGTGACGGACGCTTTGAGGGGCCGCTTGGGCGGGTTCCAGACTGCGGTCGTCGCGGGCGGTCCGCGCCTGGGCGACTTCGAGGCGGGTACGGTCGCTGCCGGCTTCGGGGATACGGCATCGGTGGTCTCCGGCGGGCTCGCGTGTGTCGTCGGTGCCGTGATCCTTGCGGCTGCCTTGCCCGGCTTCCGCCGCCAGCGTGCTGACGCCTCCTGACCTTCACCTTGGGGCAGGCCGCTGACTGTTATTGCGGGCACCGGTTTTCGCACCCGCCCAGTGGGAGCTCGTTTTCGCAGTCGCTGCACCGGGCATGGTGTAAAGCCGAACGAGATGGGAGCCCGCGTTACGTGCCTCCCAACCCCTCCGATTACCGCGGCCAGCGTCCCGACTGCGAATTTGCGGTCCCGTTTGCCTGACTCGCCTTGCTAGAACGATTGCTTGTCCCCGTCAGCCACCAAATTTGCATGGCGGTTACCGATCTGGCTCCGAGCCGGGCACATCACTGAGGCT
>DATKHZ010000435.1:0-4830 GCA_035509995.1 Acidimicrobiales bacterium
GATCCTCGAAAGCCGCTATTTGTGAACCCTCAGTCCACGCAGTTCGACGGAAACCATCGGGCGCCTCAACGACGGAGTCGCCATGCGACATCCAGACCGTCTGGCGAGCTAGAAGTCCGCGCAAGAGCTCGGAGCCGGGCCCGATGTGCGCTTGCGTTCGGCCGAACTCACCCTTTTGCGTATGACCAACGACGCCGCCCAGTGCGACCGCCATTGCCTGCAGCCCGTAACAGATACCGAGGACCGGTACCCCCGTGAAAAAAAGGGCTGGGTCCGCTCTCGGAGCGCCTTCGGCATAGACACTCTCAGGTCCGCCTGACAGTACGACCGCGCTCGGACGGCGAGCGACGATCTCGGCGACAGGTGTGGTGTGCGGGACGATCTCGCTATAAACCCGAGCCTCGCGGATTCGCCGCGCGATCAGTTGCGCGTACTGCGCACCGTAGTCGACTACGAGTACGGGCCCAGGCCGTGCCGCGTCAGCAGCTTCAGGGACGACGGCCCCGCTCATCTAGTAAGACTATACGGTCCGGCTAGTAGATTCGAACCGGTGCGGAGAGAAGAACGCTTCTCAGCTATCCTCGAATTGCTGGCGAAGGGGGGGTCGGTAGGCGTCGCCGACCTCGCGAAGGACCTCGGTGTTGCCTCGGCGACGGTCCGGCGCGACCTCGCGTTACTCGAACAGCAGCGCCTGCTGGCCCGGACCCATGGCGGGGCTGTAGCCCACGCCGTGTCCTATGAGCTCCCCCTGCGCTACAAAGGAGTTCGCCACGCCGAAGAAAAGCGCCGCATCGCCCGGGAAGCCGCCTCGCACGTCACAGAGGGGATGGCCGTTGGGCTTACCGGAGGGACAACGGCGACCGAGGTGGCGAGGGCGCTCGCCGATCGCGAGGGCCTCACAATCGTCACGAATGCGCTAAATATTGCCTCGGAGCTGGCTGTGCGGCCCAACCTCAAACTCGTCGTGACTGGCGGGGTGGTACGGGGCAATTCCTACGAGCTATCGGGCCCGCTGGCCGAAGCCAGCCTTGCCATGGTCAACCTCGACATCGTGTTCGTCGGTGTGGACGGGATCGAGGTCCGCGCCGGCTGCACTACGCACCACGACGTCGAAGCGCACAGCAATGGAGCAATGATCGATCGCTCCCGCCAAGTCGTCGTAGTTGCTGACAGTTCCAAGATCGGGCGTGTCACGTTCGCACGGATCTGCCCCATCGACGCCGTCACGCTCGTTATCACCGACGCGGAGGCCGACCCACTGGCAGTCAAGGCCCTACAGAACGCTGGCCCAGAAGTCCAGTTGGTTTAACACGTTCGCTCGCATCGCCGCTGCTGTCGACCCAGCACCGATCTGACATTGCCTATTCGACATTGCCTATTCGACACCCGCGACGGAGCCGCGCGTCGCCTCCGACCGCAACGCCAACGCACCGGCCCCGACCAGCGCCGAGTCGGCGTGAAAATGCGCTGGCTCCACTTCTGGAGGGAACACCATGGTTTGTGCGAACACCTTGCGCACCCTGCTGCACAGATCGGAGGGCGAGCGAATGAACCCGCCGCCTATTACCACACGTTGCGGGTCGACGACGATGGCTACGTTGGCGGTCCAAACCGCAAGCTCACTGAGGATGTCCTCCAGCAAAGCGGCAGCCTTGGCATCGTGGCTGCTTCGCTCGGCGAGCTGTTCCATGGTCAACGCCGAACCGAGCTCCCTGCGGGCGCGCTCGGGGACCGCCCGCCCCCCAATGAGCTCCTCGAGAGGAGCGGGGATGTCTTCGCCGCTCAGCATTTCCGGCTCCTCTTGGCGACGCCGGAGCACCTCGGGCCCGGCAAGGAGGTAACCAATTTCCCCGGCCGCCCCGTGCGCACCCTCGAGGATCTCCCCGCCGACGACGATCCCGGCCGCGATCCCGGTCCCGAGGTTCATGTAGACACCGTGCAAAACCCGCGTAGCGCTCCCCAGGTCATCTCGGCGAGCGTGGCCGCCTTCACATCGTTCATGACCGAGATAGCCAAATCAGGGAAGCGCTCCCCGAGGCGGAGAGGGATCCGCAGGTTGGACCAACCCGGCATGCCGGATATCAGCACCCCGTCCTCGCAAGTAAGCCCCTTCGTGGACACACCCAAGGCCTTCAAAGGCTCCACGGCGCTCTGTTCTTCGCGCACCTGCGCGGCCAGGTCCAGGGCACGTGCGAAGACGCGTTCGGCACCGTCTTCGGGCCTTGTGCTTATCTCCCGACGCCCTCGCACACTGCCTTCGGCGTCGATAGCCGCGGCAGCAAGCTTCGTCCCACCAATATCGAGCGCCAACACGGGCTTCAACATGCCGGGCGTCATTTCAGCACGATCGAACGGGAGAGCCGGCGCGGCCGGCTCGGGTCGGTCCCCCTAATTTGTGCCAGAGCGATGGCAGCGCGCTGAGCCCGCACGAGCTCGACCATTGGGTCCCCATCCGGGCTGGGCAGCTCGAGCGTCGCCCCGCTGGCCAGCACATCCTCCTCGAGCCCGACCGGGAGCGCGCTGAGAGACCATACGAGGCTGTGCGCTTCGAGCAGGCTGATCGGGCCATGGCGAAGTTCCATGGACGGGTAAGCCTCACTCCAGGAAAGCGACGCCTCCCGTAGCTTCAGAGCAGCCTCGTTGGCCAATCCCACACCAGGCCCCTGCCCCAGGAAGACGAACTGCTTGTAGCTGCCAAGTCGGTCAGGCAACGGAGCCAGCAGCTTTTCCCTGGCTAAGTCGGCGAGGTGCTCGATATCGTGCCCGAGGTGGCTTCGCCACAAGGCGAGCACACTGGTCGCAAAGCGTGTCTGGACCACAGACTTTTCGTCGGCAAAGGGCAAAGAGATGTTGCGCGAGGCCGCTTTGGCAATGGGGGTCGAGCCTCCCCCGGTGATGGCCAGGACCTCGGACCGCGGCGAAAGCGCCTCGATCAGCCGGAGGAGCTCCGTAGTGGTGCCCGAGCGCGAGATCGCCACGACGACGTCATAGCTTCGCCCGAGAGGCATCTCCGAGGCTGCAAACGCGTCACTCTCGCCAAAGCCCCCTTCTTCGCGCCAGGCCGCCGCTGCCTCGGCCATATAGCGCGAAGTACCGCAACCGACGAGGGCGACCCGGCTCCCGTGCTCAGGCAGACCGCCCTCCGAGACCATCTCGCCGGCGCGCAACCAACAAGACGGCTGACTGTTCAATTCGTCAACAAGACTGTCCGCTTCTGCGCGTAATGGGGGTATATCGAGCTATTATAGACTTTCCACATGCGGCGATGTCAAGCGTGACTGGAGCCCTCGCTGCGGGCACCCGGTCGGGCCTCGGGGAGCGGTGCCAGGTGATGAAGGTCGTAACTCTCGGCGAAGTCCTGGTCGAGGTCATGGCACAAGACGTCGGCCGAGGGTTTTGCGGTCCTCTTCGGCTAATGGGCCCCTTCCCGAGCGGGGCACCGGCCATCTTCATCGACCAGGTCGCCAAACTTGGCCAACCATGCGGCATCGTCAGCTGTGTCGGTGAAGACGATTTCGGGCGGCTAAACCTAAAACGGCTTGGCGACGATGGTGTCGACACAAAGTCCATCGAAGTCAATCCTGAGTATGTGACCGGTAGTGCGTTCGTGCGCTACGGACCGGACGGAGACCGTGATTTCGTATTCAATATCAAAAATGCCGCATGCGGCCATGTGCAGCTGACTGACGCGGCGGTTGAATTGTTGGGAGAATGCGGCCATCTCCACGTTTCCGGTTCCACGCTATTTTCTACCGGCACGATAGAGACGACGAAGAGGGCGGTCGGCTTGGTGAGAGGGAACAGGGGCTCGATCTCCTTCGACCCGAATATCCGCAACGACGCTCTGAGTGACCCAGAAATGCGCGAGGCCTTGGTGTGGATGTTGCGGAACTGTGACACCTTTTTGCCCAGCGGGGAGGAATTGACGCTGCTCACCAACGCCACCGGGCCGCCGGCCGCCATCAGCGAGATATTGGGGTTCGGGGTCACTTGCATAGTCGTGAAACACGGAGCCGGGGGCGCAACGTACTACGACGCCGATGGCAACCAGAGCTCCGGGGGCTATGAGGTGGACGAGCTGGACCCGACCGGTGCTGGCGACTGCTTCGACGCCACCTTTGTCACCTGCCGGATCCTGGGTCGCACGGTGGCCGAAAGCCTTGAATATGCCAATGCCAGCGGTGCCTTAGCGGTAAGCGTTAAAGGTCCCATGGAGGGTACGTCCACGTTTGCCCAGCTCGAGGAGTTGACCTCGAGGGGGCACAAGAAACAGCGCGGCGGCCTGTGGGCCCTTATTGCATCTGCCGCCGGGGCTGTCCCAAGTGCCTTACCGGGCGCCATAACCTCGGTGTGCTCGGCCCATCCGATCGTCATGGAAGCAGCTATGCGCCAAGCGACAGTCAACGGCGTGCCCGTGCTGATCGAGTCCACGTGCAACCAGGTGAACCATCAAGGTGGCTATACGGGCCTGACACCGGCGGCGTTCCGCGACGAACTGTACCGTATAGCGGATCGGACAGGGCTCGCGCCGGAGAGTATCCTGCTGGGCGGCGACCACCTTGGGCCCAACCCTTGGCGGCACCTGCCGGCCGAAGCCGCACTGGCGCAAGCAGAAGTAACGGTGGCCGCTTACGTCGCCGCCGGGTACCAAAAGATCCATCTCGACACAAGCATGGGTTGCCAGGGCGAGCCCGAACATCTTCCAGACGAGCTGATCGCGGCGCGCGCCGCCCGTTTAGCCGTAGTCGCAGAAAAGGCGGCCGCCGGCGCTGCTCGAAGGTGGGGCCCGCTTTAACTTTCGCAATGCGGGAGGGGCTTTATGCACTCGAT
>DATKHZ010000436.1:0-2577 GCA_035509995.1 Acidimicrobiales bacterium
CGCCGCTTTTCGTCAATGACAAGGTCATCGGCGTGCTGCACGTCGGGAGCCTGACGGACAAGCGGTTCGGCCCAGCTGACAGCGATCTCATCGAGGTGGTTGCAGCCAGCGTTGCCGGAGCGGTCCAGTTGCACTCCCTCGCCACAGAGAGGGCGGCGGCGGAGCTGCTCGAGCGGGGATTGATGCCTACAGCTCTGCCATCGTGCGCAGGGCTCGAGTTCGCGGCTCGCTACGCACCCACAGACCGGGCAGTCGGCGGAGATTGGTACGACGCCTTCATCCTGCCAAGTGGGGAGCTTTGGGTCGTGACCGGCGATGTGGCAGGCCACGGTTTGCGAGGAGCGGTGATCATGGGCCGTCTATCCAGCACCTTGCGGTCGTACGCGCTGCTGGGCCTCTCACCTGCCGAAGTACTGGACCTTATGGACCGAAGGGCCCAGCACTTCGAGCCCGGCTGGATGGCGACGGTCGTGTGCGCCAGCTCCGAGCCACCATTCGGCGAGTTCCTGGTGTCGTGCGCGGGGCACCCACCCCCGGTGGTCGCGGCTCTGGGAGGGCAAGCTGAATTTGCCAATGTCGTAGTCGACCCACCGCTCGGTGTACTAAGCAATTTCCGTCGTAGCTGCACCAAACTTTCGCTACCGGAGCAGGCAATCCTTCTTTTGTATACCGACGGTCTTATAGAGCGCCGGGGAGAGGATCTGGCCGCCGGGCTGAGCCGGTTGTTGGCCTCAGTCCAAGCGGCCGATCCTGATCTTCTTTGCGCCCGGGTAATGCAGCGCCTTGTTGGCCAGAGCATCCCCGAGGATGATATTGCCCTACTTGCCGTCCGCAGGACGTCGCCCTGACGACGCTGCGGCACCTGAGAGTAATTTCACCAGTAATACCAGCGGCTGCCGCCCGTCCCCAACCTGAACGCAAAGCCCGCCAGCCAGAACACGCCAAGTACAACCGCAGCAATCCACAGGAAATGGACGGTGAAAGACAGGCCTAGGAGAAGAATCGCCAGCAGCAGGAACAGGATCATCAAAGCCATTTCTTTACTCCTTCCGTTAGGGGTACGGTCACCTATACCCCAGTCACCCGTTTTTCTGAACCTCCTTTTTCGAAAGTTGGCAACGATGAGAGACTTCTTCAAGATCATGACTGCAGGGCCAGCGTTCTTCGTGAGCGCTTGGGTGCTCATGTTGTTCGCCGGTGCGGAGGCGCGCAACGTTGGGATCCGCCCTTTCGGCTACATCACGTCGATGGTTGTGACGATCGGGCTGTGGCTCAGCGTGGCCCCGGCGATGGGCGCCATTGCGAGGGCGACCCGGAGCCGACGCTGAGCCAGGCGCGAACCCGTCCGGCTCTACCCGGCAAGGACAGCTAGCGGCTGTTAGGCCGCCCCTTGATACGCGGATAGCAACCGGCGCAAGCTCCCCTCGAGCTGTGGGTCGCCGAAGACGAAGCCTTCAGTTTCGAGGACGGCGGGTTGCACCCGGGTGCTCGTAAAGAGGAGCGAACCGGCGAGCTCGGCCCCTAGGACGATGCTGGGCGCGAAACGGGGTACTGGCAGCAAGGCGGGCCGCGACAGGGCAATTGCGAGGGCCTTGGTGAACTCCCGGTTGGTCACCGGGCTTGGGGCCGTCAAGTTGACAGGCCCGTCATGGCCATGCTCCAGGAGCCATATCAAGGCGGCGACCTCGTCATCGAGGGTGATCCAGCTCCACCACTGCGTCCCCCTTCCGAAGCGGCCGCCAAGGCCCAGGCGGAACAGCCGCAAGAGCTTTGGCAGGGCCCCGCCGTTGGTGGCCAGGACAAGGCCGGTCCGGGCCAACGCCACTCTGGTACCCGCTTCGGAAGCGGGGGCGGTTCCTGCTTCCCAGCGCTGGCAGACCGAGGCCAAAAAGTCACTACCTGGCCCGTCTTTCTCGGTAACGATTTCATCACCGCGGTCGCCGTAGAAGCCGACGGCGGAGCCGCTCACCAGGACGCGTGGCGGGTTCTTGAGGCCGGCCAGCGTTCTGCTCAGGAGGGCAGTGCTTCGCGTGCGGCTTTCGAGCAGGACCTTCTTTCGGGCCGGCGTCCACCGGTGGTCGGCGATGCCCGCACCTGCCAAGTGCACGACCCCATCGAGGCCTTCGAAGCTCTTGGCGTCGATGGTCCCGGTGGCCGGATCCCAAGCCGACGTCCGGTCGCCGTCGCGCAAAGGGTGCCGCACAACCCGGTGCACTTCGTGGCCGAGCGCTTCGAGCCGAGCGCATAACGCTGTTCCGATCAACCCGTTTGACCCTGTGACAGCTATCCGCACACATATGAGCCTAACGAGCGCTCAGGTTCGAGGTCTGCGGGTACTGCCCGTTCTAGTGACACTTTTTGTCGCCTATCGCGCGCGTTGGTCCCGAGATTGCATTTCGCGCCCAAAACATCGAGTGGGACTATCTTCCGAAAGTAACACGTGAGCGGCGCGTCAGTGACCAAGAAAAATGGGCCTTTTTGATATGGCGGTCGTAACTTACTCGGGACGGTACTCGCGTTGTCCTGTGCTCGGGTCGTACCAAACGCGCATCCGCTCGCCAGTCGCTGGGTCAGCGA
>DATKHZ010000437.1:0-7667 GCA_035509995.1 Acidimicrobiales bacterium
TGGGTAGTGTCCTTGGCACTTCGAGGGGCGGCCCCCGTGAGCGCGGCGCGACAGCGGAGAGTTGGTGGGCCCCAGAGGTCGGGCCCGGGACCAGCCCCGACCGCATTACCAAGCCGGAGGAGGCTCTAGATGGCTAAGGCACGTCGTGCCGGCATCTGTGCCAGCTGGCACCTAACTCGAGGGTTTGGCCCAGGCGAGAATGGACTGGTCCATTCAATGAGGTCGATGTCAAGCTGACAGGAGGCGCGATGGCCAAACAAACCCTATTCACGAGAGCCCTGGTGGAGCTGGCGGACACGCTGGTGGCGGACTTCGACGTAGTCGAACTGCTGACCCGGCTGGCAGACCGCTGCGTCGACGTGCTCGATGTGGGTGCTGCCGGTCTCATGTTGGCTGGGCCGGACGGCGAATTGCGTGTAATGGCTTCTTCCAGTGAGGCGATGCGGGTGCTGGAACTTTTCGAGCTACAGGCCGAGGAGGGCCCGTGCCTTGATTGTTACCGCAGCGGCAAGCCGGTAACGAACAAGAACCTGGCCGTAGCCAACAGCCGCTGGCCCCGGTTCGCCGCCGAAGCCCTCGCGGCCGGGTTCCGGTCTGTTCACGCCCTACCCATGCACCTACGCGGCACGGTCCTCGGCGCTCTCAACTTGTTCCACCTCGAGGCGGGCGACATGCAAAGTGACGATATCGAGGCTGCCCAGGCCTTGGCCGACGTCGCCACGATCGCCATACTCCAGCACCGCGCCACCCTGGAGGCCCAAGTCGTCAACCAACAGCTCCAGAACGCTCTCAACAGCCGCGTCGTCATCGAGCAAGCCAAAGGAATGGTGGCCGAGAGACAAAACCTCAACATGGAGCATGCGTTCTCGGCCTTGCGCAACTATGCCCGCAACCACAACCTGCGGCTCGCGGACGTTGCTCAGGCGGTCATCAGCGGCTCCCTGCCGGCGTCCGCCTTTGACCGGTTGGCTCAAACCGGACTGGTCCCTCCGAGAAGGTCGATGACGATGTAGCCGTCGTCGGAACGTCGGTTCCCCGCGGCCGAACGTGGCCTTGCAACGGCCGGGACCGGAGGCCCGAGGCAAAACCGGTTTTGGGAGAATAACGCCGTGGTCGTGGTACCGTAGCAAGACACCGTTGCTCTGGGCCCCGGCAGCGCATGCGGTAACAGCATGCCTAGAAGGCTGGAGCGATGTGATGACTATTTGGATCATCTTTGCGGTTACATTTATTGCCGTCCTCGGTATTGCCCTCGTGGCGGCCAGGGCCAGATCCAATCGGCGCAACCGGATGTCGGAAGTCTGGTCGGAGACAGAGGTCGACTACAGAGCTCGCGACGACCGCGTCCCTAACCTCGAGGAGACTCTGAAAATGTACGGCTTCCAAAAAAGAGAGGGATCCGAAGCGCAGGCCGCGCAGGCGACGCCATCGCCTCAGCCCGTGGCAGGGCCCGCCCCAACGGGCAAGCAGGGAGCTCTCGAGCCGGCACCCAGGCGAGACAGCTTGGCGGAGGCGAGTTAACTCTCTGATGGTGAAAATCCCGCTTGCTGTGTTTGAATTTACACCTACGGCAGTGCTTGCATTTCCTTGTTCGCTTCAAAAAGGGGCGTCAGTTAGGGTAACTAGCACTGCCCTGCCGCCTACCGCCCCAAAAGGTGTAGAATCGTACTGACGCGATAAAGCCCCAGACGTGTTGGGCCAGTATTAGCTGGCTGGGGGCGGTACTCCGGACTTCGGTAGCGACATTGCAGCGCCTGAGGTAGGAGCGTCCATGCTACGTCGGTTCTCGTTTTTCGCCATCCGCGGTCAACCTTGGTTTTTGCCAAGAGGCTCTGAGGCCGGGCCAACCATCTCGTGCCTCCAAGCGGGACAAAATCGTCTGAATGCTCCGAGGCTGCGAATGAACCGCGAGTAGTTGCGGCTCACAGTGCGGCTCACAGTGCGGCGCTGTGCCTATGGATCTGGCGCTCAAACGAGCAATTATTGCGTGCGCCGTCCCGTCGCTCTCAAAATCAAATCCGTTCCCTTTCTTAGTGCTCCGTTCTCTAACGTAGGCCGCCGCGGCATTCGCCCGGACGGAAAGATCAAGCAGCAATTCGACACCTAACCAAAGGAAAAGATGACATATAAACGGCAAGGCCGGCACAGCCGGCATGCTGCGCCCGGGACCGCGATAGTGGCGACACTCGCCATTGTGGGCGGCTTCTTGGTCTCCACCATTTCACCCGCCCTGGCGGTCACCACCACCACGGCAGCAACGACGACGACGACGGCAACGCCGACAACGACCACGACGGCTGTGCCTGGTTCGAACTGCGCTGCTCCGGCCAGCGGTACCGCCCTCAGTCGAACGGGATGGTCGGCCACCACCGACGCTCCCTCTAGCAGCGCAGACGCCCCGGCTAACGCCCTGGACGGCAACTTCAGCACTCGCTTCAGCACCAACGAGGACCAGGTGGCGAACCTGGCCTTGCGTGTGGACATGGGTGCGGCCCGGACCTTCGACGAGTTGGCCATGAGGGCGCCCAATTCGCCCAACGACTACGCCCGCGGCTACGACGTAACTGTCTCGACCAACAACAGCACCTGGACTACCGTCGCCGCCTGCACGGGCACGGGTAATCCCGAGATAGTAAGTTTCCCGACCCAAACGGCACAGTGGGTCAGGGTGGTCCTGACCACAGCGAGCACCACCAACTGGTGGTCGATCGACGAGTTCGACCTCTACGGCCAAACCCCGGCCCCGACAACGACGACTACGACGACGCCTGGCGTAGCGCATACCACCGCGTCGTTGTCGTCCTCGGCCAACCCGGCGTCGGTGGGCCAGGCGATCACCTACACCGCGAAAATCCTCCCCGGGCCGACCGGCGGCACCGTCAACTTCTTCAACAACGGGGCGCCCATTGCGGGTTGTGACAAGGTAACGCTCAGCGCCTCGGGTGAGGCCACCTGCGCAGCCATGTACTTCTCCGGCGGGCACCAAGGCGTGCAGGCCTTCTACTCGGGCGAAGCCCTCTCCGGGCCTTCGGGGTCGGCCATTTACGCCGAAGTCATCAACCTACCGGCGGCCGGGTACTGGCTTGCCACCGGCAACGGCCAGGTATTCGGTACCGGAGCGGCAGAGTCGCTCGGGGGCGTCGCGACCTCGGCCAGGACCGGCGCGGTCGTGGGCATTGCGGCGAGCCCAAGCGCCAAGGGCTACTGGGTCGTGACCGCCAACGGTGGCGTTAGCGCCATGGGCGACGCGAAGTTCTACGGAGACTTGCCCGACCTGGGTAAGCACGTCTCGGACGTTGTTGCCATCGCGCCCACCACAGACGGCCTCGGCTACTACCTCGTGGGCGCCGACGGCGGCTTTTTCACCTTCGGTGATGCCAAGTTCCACGGTTCGCTCCCCGGCATCCACGTCCGCGTCAAAGACGTAGTCGGGATGGTTGCCTCCCCCGGTGGGGGCGGGTACCTGCTCGTCGGCTCGGACGGTGGCGTCTTCACCTTCGGGGCCACCCATTTCTATGGGTCGCTACCCGGCCTGGGCAAACATGTCCACGACATCCGCGCTATCCTGCCCTCCTCCACCGGACTGGGCTACATCCTGGTCGGCGCCGACGGCGGCGCCTTCAATTTCGGCTCGGGAGCCAAGTTCCACGGCTCGCTACCGGGAGAAGGGATCAGGGTCGCTGACATAGTGGGCCTAGCCCTCAGCCCCGACAATGGCGGTTACCTGATGGCCGGCTCCTCTGGAAAGGTCTACGGCTTTGGTGACGCGCAAGTGGGCGCGATGCCAGCGGGTGTGGCTTCCAACCTGCCGGTAGCAGCAATAGCGGGCACATAAGTTGCACCTCCCGCCGAGCCCCACAGGCTGAGCGGGCCAAGTAATAAGCCAAGGCCCTGGAGCGGAGCGACGTGCTCCCCCAGGGCTCTTGGGCCTTGAAGTTTTACATGTGGTTGCCACAAGACGAGGAGGCTGGGATGTCCGAAACCGATGATCAGGCCAATTGGAGCGCCGCCCAATGGCACGGGAAGATGCTTGTCGACCGCGGCGGCGACAAGATCGGCAAGCTCGAAGACGTGTACGTCGACGTGGAGACCGACGAGCCCCAGTTCGGCACCGTCAAGGAAGGTTTCATTGGCCGTCACTTGACATTCGTGCCCCTTGCCGGCATCCATGTCGGCCCTGACGGTCTACAGGTCACGGTGACCAAGGAGCGGGTCCGCGCCGCCCCGGACATCGAGATGCACGGCGAGGAACTCTCTCAGGACGACGAATCGGCGCTGTACCACCACTTCGAGATGAACTACACGCCCCCCGACACCCCGAGCGGGCGTCGGCTCGCCCGACGCTGACCCGGCTCCGCGCACCGCAGCCTGCTTGGCTACGGTTTACCAGCCCGGACCTTCCTTGGTGCGCCCGCTCGACCCAGGGTGTACGGTCAGAGAGGCACGACAAGAGCCCCGACGTGCCGGGCCGGCTTGGACCGGCTGGGGGCGGTACTCCAGACCCTGGTAACGCGATCTTTCGCACTGCCTGAGGCAGGAGAGTGCCATGAACCTACTCGGATCCTCTTTCTTCACCGTCGCAGACCGACCGACCCTGCCCCAGGGCGGAGCGGGAGCCGGCCCTATCATCGTTTGGCTTCAGGGTGAGCACGACCTTTCCACCGATGAATCTCTATGCAGGGTCCTGGCACGTGCCATGGCCCTCGGTAGTAGCGGGCTCGTCCTCGATCTGAGCGACGTCGGCTTCATCGCCGTGTCCACCATCAGGGTGATCGTGCGCGCCCAACAGCTCCTGCGCCACCAGTCGCGGCCGTTGACCGTTCGCTCGCCGTCGCGTTGTGCCCGGCGGGTAATTGGTGCTTGCGGAGTGGACGATCTCTTAGGCCCAAATCTTGAGGTACTCGGAACACAATTGCCGAGTGATGACAAGAGGAAGGGCCTCGGCACCTGGGTAGAAGTGCTCGCCGCCGGACGGGCGGCGGGGGGAAAGCAGACCACGAAGCTACCCGAGAGCGGGGGGCGGTTAGCGAGAAGTGGGCGGTGAGCGGCGAGAACGGATCCTAGGCCTCCTTGTTGGTGGCACAGACGGCGCCTTCGGCACCAAGCGGCTATGCCAGGTGTGCGCCGAAGTCACCGCCATGAGCGGCGCCGGCATCATGTTGATGGCGGCCGACGTGCCTCAGGGTTCGCTCTGCACCAGCAACGCGATGAGCGACCTAATCGAGCAGCTCCAGTACGCCCTAGGGGAAGGGCCCTGCGTGGACGCCTACAACCAGGACTGGCCGGTACTCGAACCGGACCTGGCTCACCCCGAGACGCCGCGCTGGCTGGCATTCGCGCCTCCGGCCGTCGCCGGCGGCGTACGGGCCATCTTCGGCTTCCCGCTCCAGGTGGGATCGGTGCGCCTCGGAGCTCTCAACCTCTGCCGTGACCGGGCCGGGCCCCTCAGCGATGACGAGCACGCCGATGCCCTCGTCATGGCGGACATCGCCGCTCAGGCCGTCCTCGTCATGCAGTCCAACGCGCCGGCCGGCAAGCTCGCCTCCGAACTGGGCGCCGGCGCCGATTTCCACCACGTCGTGCACCAGGCCTCCGGAATGGTCGCCGCTCAGCTCGGCGTAAGTGTGCGCGAGGCGCTGGTCAGGTTGCGGGCCTACGCCTTCGGCAACGACCGCTCTCTCTCGGAGGTGGCGAAAGAAGTAGTTGACAGGAAGTTCCGCTTCGACGGCGCCAGTCACGAGGGTGACCATGATGTGTAAAATCGGCCCATCTGGACGGGCATTCTCGGCGGGATGAGCCCGCCAGTGGCTTAGGAAGTCTGCGCCTGCATCACAACGCTCACTGGGCTCGCAGAAGCTGTTGTGGTTTGGACCGTCTTGCCGCGAGTGCCGGCGCTATGGTCAGCAAGTTTGCCGCCACGAGGGCCCCCAGCACGACTGCCACCAGGAGCCGGGGATCCACTACCGAGACGGGCACCACTCCAAGGTGGTGGCGAACGCGCTCCACACCTCCCGTCCGAGAACGATCCCGAGGGGTACACCGACGATGATCCCGACGCCCACCATCCGTGCCGTTAGCTACGCTCAGTCGCGATGCTCGCACAAACGGGTACCGAATGGGTAACCGGTGTCACCACCGCTATCGGCTTTCTGGGTGCCGTGATCGGCCTCATGAAGTACGTCAATTACAAGAGCAAGAGGGACCGTATCGCTGACGTCGGAGCCGCGTTCGAGTCGGTCACCGGTTCGTTGTCCTCTGATAACGAGGTGAGAAGGTTGGCCGCCGCAATCCGCCTCCGGCGCTTTTTTGACCCCGGCTCCGAACTGGGTGTTGCTGGCGCCACTTACGCCATGGAGACGCTAGGGGTAATCGCGGGCATCCTACGCGAACAGCCAACCGGCAACTTCCAAAAGCTGCTAGCGGATGGCCTGAAGGGTGCCCCCTCCCTGGTGGGGGCTGACCTCCAGCGCACGAACCTCCAGGGGGCGTACTTGAGTGGTGTCGACGTCTCCCAGGCCGATTTTTACCGGGCGGATCTTTCGGGTGCATCGTTCAAAGATGCGGTCGGCAGGAGAGCCGTTTTTTACCAGGCCCGAATGGTCGGCACCGTTTTCACACGTGCCGACCTACGAGAGGCGAACTTCTTCGAAGGCGATCTGTCCCGTGCGCAGCTCGCCGGCGCTCGCCTAGCCGGTGCTATTTTTACCGGAAGCCGCGGCCTTCCGTCCGAGGTGCTTTCGCAACTGGACCAAGAGGGGCGGTTTGCAGGTCCCGACGTACCATTGGCCGTACCGACGGCACCCCGGGCCAAAAAACCTTCCGTGTTTGTGAGCCGGCCGTCCGTGCTTACCGCGGTGCAGGAGGCAACATGGCGGCTCGCCGAGGATGCCCTCGGTTCGTCGGGTGCTGATGTGGTGAGGCTGGGACGCACCGAGTACCCCCCGACCAGCGTGCTCGCTGACGTGCGCCGGGTCATGTCCCGCTGCGGTGGGGTCGTCATTTTGGGCCTGCGCCAAGTAGAGATCGCGAAGGGACGGTGGCGCCCGGGCACCCCCGAGGAACGTTCGGCAGACGGGCTGGCGTTGGCCACTCCGTGGAACCATGTGGAAGGAGGCATGGCGGCTGCTCTGGGCCTCCCCGTGCTCGTGGTCAAGGAACCGGGTGTGGAAGGGGGGATTTTCGATTTGGCAGGTGACGTGCTGATAGTGACCGCCGACCTTGACGACATGATGTCCCGAGAGCACGCCCAGACCATGATGCGCCGGTGGGTGAGCGAGCTGCCTACCTGAGTGCCACGGCAGCGGCCGCTACGTTAATGGGCTGCGAACCCGCCCGAAGATCCAGTACGCGAACGAATTGCCCGGGTTCAAGACAATGAAGACGCGCCAGGTCTTCTTGTTGCCTCGGACCTGGTCGTCGGTTCGCCAACCCAAGTCACGCCACGCGAGCACCGCGGAAACGACCTCCATCAGCACAAGCCCTCCGAGCAGCAGCTTCTTCGGCTTACCCTTCATGGCTTAGGTCTATCGCGTTCATGACTGCTTTGCCGTCTCCGGGACCATCTAAGTCGCTTCGCAACAGCTCAGCATTGGTCTGAAGAGCGGGCACGTCCGCTCGGGCCCTCCGAAACATCATGACAACGATGAGCGCACATCCTCAACGATCTT
>DATKHZ010000438.1:0-9974 GCA_035509995.1 Acidimicrobiales bacterium
GAGCAGCCCGGCCCCCAGCTGTACCGCTGTGCTCCTCGGGGTCAGCCTGGCTGGCCCTCCCTTGGTCATGACGAGCGCGGTCCCCGCCACGACCATTCCGAGCGCGAGTGGGAAGTTGCCGACCTGTGCCGGCACCTTGGCCCACTGTGCCGGGACAAAGTAGCTACCCCAGAGCAGCCCCGCGGCGCCGGCGAACAGAAGGCCATGGCGGTGCCTGGACAGGGCGACGAGCGAAGTTGACGTCGGGGCCGCGCTCGGGGGGCCAGGGAGAACGTTTGAGGCGGAGACCGCTCTTGAGCCGGGGCCCGTGGGGGCCGGGCCAACAGGGCCCGGCGCAGCAACGGTGACAGCCACCGCGACCGAGGAATGGGCCGCGGCGTCCTGGGAACGGACGATGAAGAGGACCCCGCCGAGCACCAGGATGAGCCCGGCGCCGAGGACCACGAACCGGGAAGCGCTCAACCCGTCAAGCTCGCCGAATAGCAGGGCGCCCCACACGAACGCCGTGATTATGTTCAAGGGCGTCCAGGTGCCGCTCGCCCGTGCCAAGCCGATGTTCTCGGAAGCTCGAAATGCCGTGTAGTTGCCGGCTGTCCAGACGACGCCGCCGACAAATGGCAGCCAGAAGTGCCTCCAGCCGAACGAGAGGTGCCCACCAGCAAAGACCAGCGCGATCGCGGCGAAAGCGGTGTTACCAAGCGTCGCGTAGAACGTGCGGGAGCGCTGCGGGACACCCGGCACAACCTGAGCGACCGGGATCCAGAGCCCCCAGGCCAGCACCGTCGACAGCGCGAGCAGGACAGTCACGGCCGAGGAGCCAGTGGGTAGACCCGCTCATCGAGCATGCGCTGGGCCCCTGTGCGCGCGGCGATGTCGACTTTGGTCGCCGCGGGCCCCATAACCTGGCAGCTTGCCATGTCGTCGCCCTTTAGCGAGCCCGCGCCAGCACCCGGAGGCCTGTCTGGGCCATTAGGAGAGCCCGGCGCGGCGGTTGACATGCCAGGTCCGGGGCTCGCCATCTCGGGAGTGTCAAGGACCTACCAGACCGAGGACGGCCCGGTTGCCGCGCTTGGCCCTGTCCAGCTCGATGTGCCACAGGGCCGCTTCGTGACCCTGATAGGGCCAAGCGGTTGCGGCAAGTCCACGCTGCTTCGGGTCCTGGCGGGTATCGAGCGACCTGATGAGGGGAGCATTTCGATCTTCGGGGAGAGCGTCGAGCACGCGCGGCGGGCCAAGCTGATCGGCTTCGTCCCGCAGGCACTGGCTCTCCTGCCCTGGCGTACCGTGCTCGAGAACGCCAGGGTTCCTCTCGAGCTCAATCGCTCCGGCGGGGCTAACCGCAGGAAGCCGGGGCGGGGCCCGAGCGACGTACTTCGAGCGCTCGGTCTCGGGGATGTCCTTGACCGGCGGCCCGCCGAGCTGTCGGGGGGGATGCGACAACGCGTTGCCATCGCGCGGGCCTTCGTCTCGGAGCCGGCCCTGTTGCTCATGGACGAGCCGTTCTCGGCCCTCGATGAGTTGACGAGCGAGGTCCTGCGCCGTGAGCTCCTGCAGCTCTGGCATTCGACGCGCACGACCGTGTTGTTCGTTAGCCACTCGGTCTCAGAGGCAGTGCTGCTGTCGGACCAAGTTGTCGTCCTGACCAAAGCCCCGGGAAGGGTCGCCACCGTTATCGACGTCACATTGGAGCGCCCGCGCGGGGATCTCGTCGAGGTGACCGACGCATTCCGGGATTGCGAGCGCGAGGTCCGGCTGTCCCTTCGCGGCGCTTCGGTCCCTGACCAGCAGGCCCCGTGACGGCGCCAGCACGGGCGGGCGGCGCAAAGGTACGGCGGCGAGCTACCCGCCTAGCCACGCACGCGCTGCCTGCAGCGGTGCTGCTCGGCCTGCTTGCGCTCACGTGGCAGTTGGTCGCGGTCCACAACACGTACCTGGTCCCGAGGATCGGAGCCATCTGGGCTCAGCTCGTGGACAACCCCCGCGAGTACGTCGACGCCGCCGGCAACACGCTCCAAGAAAGCGCGGTCGGCCTCGGGGCCAGCTTCGCCATAGCGTTCAGCCTCGCCGTCGCCATGAGCTACATCCGGGTCATCGAGCGAGCGGTGATGCCTGTCGCGGTGATCATCAACGTCACACCGGTCGTCAGCCTCGCGCCCGGGCTCGCCGTGGCGCTCGGCTTCGGGATGGCACCTCGATACCTTGTGACCGGGATCATTGTTTTCTTCCCGATGCTCGTCAACTCTCTGATCGGCCTCCGATCGGTGGACCCAGAGGCAATCCAGTACTTCGCTTCTCTCAACGCCTCGCGGCTCGAAGTGCTGCTTCACTTGCGGATCCCTTCGAGCCTGCCCTTCTTGTTCGCCGCAGCCCGAATCTGCTTCCCGCTGTCCATAATCGGCGCGGTAGTGGCCGAGTTCTCGACCGCTGGCACCTCGAACGGGCTCGGCTCGCTCATCGAGCTGGCCTCGCAGCAGGGGACCTCGAAAAGCCTGCCTCAGGTCTATGCCGCGATCTTCTGCCTGGCGTTGCTGGGGCTGTCCTTCACCCTGGCCGTGATGCTCGTCGAGCGGCGCTTGCTTTCCTGGCACCCTGCGCGAGCAGTGCAGGGCCAGGCCTGAGCGCCGAGGGATGACTAGCCCGTCCGGCTACCGACCATCCACCGGCTAGCGTTCCGGGCACTGGTACGCAGCGCGCCTGAGATGCTCTGTACCGCCGCAGCATCACACCCGGCGAACGAGAAAGAAGGAGGCCCTGTCTTGCAGGAGCGTGAGCGTCGCAGCTGGCGGACGTTGGCAGCTCTCGTCGTCCTGGGCCCCGTTTTCCTGGCTTCTGCGTCGCCAGCGGCGGCCGCGGCGGCGGTAGCAGCGGCGCCGGTGGCGGTAGCAGCGGCGCCGGCGATAGCAAGAGTGCCGGCGGTCACCGCCCAGACGGCCCTCGGAGCCCTTGCACCGGGATCGAAAGAGTGCCTGGCGAACAAGGCCGCGGGGACGGTACGGTTCGCGTCCCCCTTCGGCTATGACGCCTCGGCCGGGATCATTGACGTCTACGCCGCTCTGAAGCTCGGCTACTTCGCTGACCTCTGCCTAAACGTCGACTTCGTCTATGTCCCGTTCACCGAGTCGCCTTATTCGCTCGTTTCGGCGGGGACCGCGCAGATAACCGGCGAGGGCAGCGCTGCCGACGCCATAGTCCAGGAGTCGGAGGGCTCGGACTTCGTCGCCGTCTCGACGTACGGCGACACCTCTGACTATGCCCTGCTGACCAGGTCAGGGATCACGAAGCTCACCCAGCTCGATGGCAAGGTCCTCGGGTACCACCCGACGTTCCCCGTTGTGCTCAGGGAGATGCTCGTGAAGGGGGGCGTCGACCTCTCGAAGCTCCGTTCGGTTATAGACCCGAGTTTCAACCCCCTCCTCCTCATCCACGGCACCTTCTCCGCGATCCAGGCATACCAGTCGAACGAGCCGATCACGCTGCGCGCCGACCATGAGCCGTTCACCATGTGGACCCCTGCCCAGTTCGGCATCCCGGGCACCTTCAACGTCCAGGTCGTGAACCGGAAGTTCCTCGCCTCGCACCCGACAGCCACGGCTGACTTTCTCCGCGCCGAGTTCCTGGCGTTCAACTACTGCGTCCGTAACGCGGTGACATGCGTCGATTTCCTCGCTAAGGCCCAGGGGCCAACCTTCGACGTCGCCCACGGCGAGGCCGAGTGGCGGTTCGAGAGCATGCTTGCGCTCGACCACCACCTGCCGGGCGAAGGCGTCGGGGTGCAGTCACCCGCAGAATGGGCCCCGGAAGCCGACGCTGTGGTCCAGTACAAGCTTCTCGACAAGGCCGTGAACCTGGCCTCGGTCGAGAACACCAGCATCACAGCGTCCCTCTATCACGGCACCCAGCTCATCTGGCCGTAGTGCCGGTGCCAGCTCGACCCGACGCTCTCAGTAGGCGTAGGCAACCTGAGCTAGCCAGAGGACCGTCCGAGCGGCTAACGTCTCGGGCGTCGTGGCGTGCCACCAGCCCAAAGGGCCAGCTGGGGCGCTGCGGGTAGCCAGGCGCCTTACTGTGGCGCTGGTTGGCCTAGCGGCAGGGTTCGTCAGCGTTGGCGCGCCCGGCGGGCAGTTGTCAGCCGATCCCCTCGCCCCCGCCAGGGCTAACGCGGCCGCGCTGTCACGCCGGGTGCTCCAGGAAGCCCAACTCGTGCATCAGCGAACCGTGCGGTACCAGGTCGAATCTGCACGAGCTGACCTGCTACGGGACGATCTTGGTAGCAGCGAGGCGACCGCTCGGGCTCTCCGGCTGCGTGCCAGCGAAACCGAGTCGCTCTTGCGCCAAGAAGCTCTCCTGTCGTACGCAGACGCGGTACCCGTCGCCGGTGCGGGGGGCCAATCGTCGCGCGATTTGGTGGAGGCGACTGACCGGGCCACGTACCTGGCGCTCACTGTCGGGGACATTTCCGGCACCCTGGATCTCCTGCAAACCGAGCAATCCCAGTTGGCCAGAACGGTCGCTACATCCCGGCGACAACTGCAGGGCGCTCTGCGGGCGGAGAGCTCCGCCGCTGCGGCTCGCCTGCTAGCCCTGCATGAGGCCGGCTCGCTCCAGGTGCTGCTGTCGAGGGCTCAGTCCCAAGTGGCGGCGCTCACCTTCGCGGAGCGGGCCCCCACCGGGCCGCCAGTCGGCAACGGGATCGAAAAGGCGCTGGCCCAACAACTCGGGCCTGCACCCACCATTACAGGCCCTACGGGCATCGGCGCCTCGAAGGCGCGGGCGGCAACGTCGGCGGTGACGACATCATCCCCGGCCAACCCTGCCCGCACGGCCAACCCAGCTCTCACGGCCAACCCAGTTCGCACCACCCCACCCCAGGCGGCTGCCCCGTCCAAAAACCGGGGGACGCGGGCCACGACAACCGCCGAGCTGACTAAGACCATCGCCGCACGGACAACGACGACTCGCCGCCCGACAAACACGACTAGCGGGCCGACAAACACGACTAGCGGGCCGACCACCACTACTGGCGAGCCGTCCAGCACGACTGACGCACCGACAAGCGGCGCTGTCACGGCTGGCGGGCCGACAAGCACGACTGGCGGACCGACGAGCACGACTGACGGGCCGACAAGCACGACGGGCGGGCCCTCGGGCACGAGCACTGAGAGGTCCACCTCGACGTCGACCAAAACGACTGCACCCGGTGCGGTCGCGCCGGCGCCGGGCACCCCACCCCCGTCTTCGACGACGACGCCATCACCGACTTCGTCGACGACGACAACAACTCCTACCACCACGACTACCGACCCCTCACCACATGCCACCACGCCCCATCCCACGCCGTCACCTCCCAGCACGCCACCTCCCACCACGCCACCAGCAACCACCACTGCCACAACAGCCGACGTGCACCCGCCGCCGGCAGGGGGCGTCTGGCTCGAAATACGCGAGTGTGAGTCTGGGGACAACTACCAGGCGGACACCGGCAACGGTTATTACGGCGCCTACCAGTTCTCCTTGTCTACATGGGTTGACCTTGGCTACCCCGGTCGGCCTGACCTGGAGCCGTACTGGATGCAGGACGAGGCAGCTCAACGTCTCGAAGCGATGGACGGCTGGAGCCAGTGGCCATCTTGCAGCACCGCCCTGGGCGTCTAGGAGCCGCCGCGAACGCTAAACGCCCACACCGGCCCTTGATTGGCGGGCTGCATCCACTGAGGACCGCCCGAGGACGGCTACCTGCTCGGGAGGAAGGGGCCGCGCCAACAAATAACCTTGGCCCGCGTCGCATCCCAGTGCGGTCAGTTCGCCGAGCTGGCGGGTTGTCTCGATCCCCTCGCCGACGACCGACATCCCAAGCGCGTGGGCCATCGCCGTGATAGCGCCAATGATCTCGCGGTCGCGGTCGCTGCCACCGATCTGCTCGACGAAGCTGCGGTCGATCTTCAAAATGTCGACGTTCAGCCGCTGCACGTGGGCCAGCGTCGAGTAGCCAGTCCCGAAGTCGTCGAGAGCGATCCTCACGCCGAGCTTCGACAGCTCTGCCAGAGTCGTCGTCGCCTCGCCAAGCTCACCGATGAGGGCCGTCTCGGTGATCTCGAGACAGAGTTGGCGCGGGGAAACGCCGTGGCTCCTTATCGACGAAGCGATACGTTCAACCAGCGCGGGGTCCGAGAGCTGCCGCCCCGACAGGTTCACGGCCATCGTGAAGTCATCGGGCAGCGTCTGGTCCGCCATCCACGCTGCCAGCTGGCGGCATGCCTCGTCGAAAACGAAGGTGTCGATGCTCGCGATCAGCCCGCGTTCCTCGGCGAGCGGGATGAAGTCTCCGGGCAGGACGACACCACGTTCGGGGTGCTTCCAACGAACAAGCGCCTCGGCCCCGCGCAAAGACTGGTCATCGAGCGAGAAGAGAGGCTGGTAGAGAAGGAACAGCTCCTTTTTGTCGATCGCTGCGCGCAACGTGGCGTCGAAATCGTGGTTAGCCATCGCCCGTACCCGAAGCTGGCTGTCGTACAGACGGAAGCCGTCGCGGCCGGCGCTCTTCGCCTCGTACATCGCGATGTCTGCTTGTTGCAACAGCGTCCCCGGGTCCGACGACGGGTCGGAGGTCACGATGACCCCAACGCTCGCGGTTACGGTGAGATCGTCGCCCTCGGACGAAAATCTCTTGCCGACAGCCCGTACCGCCCTGCTGGCGATCAGACGGACGTCTTCATCCGCTCGCAGCGCGCACAGCAGCACGAACTCGTCCCCGCCGAAGCGGGCGACGGTGTCGCTCCGCCGGCAAATCCTTCCGAGGCGGCGGCCCACCTCGACGAGGACTCGGTCGCCAGCCTCGTGGCCAAGCGAGTCGTTGATCGTCTTGAAGTTGTCGAGATCGATAAAGAACAGGGCCACCCGACCGTGGGTCCGGTCGAGGGAGACCAGTGCCTGGGACAGGCGGTCCATCAGCGCCAGGCGGTTTGCCAGCCCTGTGACGGTGTCGTGAAGAGCCTGGTGGGCAAGCGCGCGCTCGGCCATGACCTGTGCGGTGACGTCGCGCGAGACACCGAAGGTACCCACGATCCGTCCGGTGGGGTCCCGTAGAGGGAGCTTGGTGGTCGATACCCACGCATCCTCACGGTCGTGAAAGGTCTCCCTCTCGATCTTCGCCACCATCGGCTTGCCGGTTTGGATGATGCGCTGCTCGTCTTCGTACGCAGCGAGCGCGTGCTCATCGCTGAAGACGTCGAAATCAGTCTTCCCGATTAGTTCATCGACACTGAAACCCTTCGATTGGTCGCCGGCAAGGCTCGCGCTGACCAGGAGAAACCGGCTCTGGAGGTCCTTGAAGAAGAGCCTTTCCCCCGGAGTGGCGAGCAGGTTGCGAAAGCACAGCAGCTCCAGGTCTTCGCGCGTTAGGGACATGTTGGAGCTGGCTTCCTTGTCCGGCACGGCCACGAGACCTCCTTTTGATGACCAAAGGGAGTATCGGCGCAGGCTTGGGCGACATTAGAACGAGCCTCCCACCTGGCCGGCGGCATGTTGAGGCCCATGTGTGACACTTCGGAGCAGGCTGGGTAGGTCTTTAGCGTGCACCCTCCAAAGTCCACCGCGGCAGCGACCTCTGCGTGGGGGGCCGTGACCCGGCACCCGGGCAAGCGCTCAGCGCGCTGGGTGGCCCTGGGCGTTGCTGCCTCCCTGGTAGCGGTCTATATCCTGCTCGCTTTGGGACGCACTTCTCTGGCACTTGGGGCGAGCGCCCTATGTGCGACGATTGCAATCGCTTGGGGCTTGCCGCATTCGGCGTCTCTGCGGACCTCGCCCCCCGCAGTACGAGCCGAGACCGACGCCGGACCGCCTCGCGAGCGCCGGTCGCCTGGCGGAAATGCCGCCCGGGGCAACCCCAGCCGGTACCTCGACATCGACGCTGTTGAAGTGGAGGCGGTCTACGTACTGGGTGCCGAGGTCTTTACGCACCTGACCGGTGGCGTGGGCAGCATATTGGACCCGCTGAGCGGCAACGAGCGGCACATTGAAACTAGCGACGTCTCTCTCACCTGGCGGTGTCAGGGACGGCGATCGGCGGCAAAGCTGGCTTACAAGCTCAACGAGTGGGAAGCCAGGGGGGCTCAGCTGCGCCTGATGGCTACACGCGGCCGCTGCGCTCTCTTGATAGAAGACGACGACCACTGGGTGGCGCTTCCCGAGCTACGTCTTGGCGCCTAGTTAAAGGCGCCTGGAACTGCCGGAGCCGACGTTCCTGGCCCATTTGACAGCTTGCTAGCTACCTGGCTAACTAGCTAGGTGGCCACAGATAGGGACGACGTAGCTGCTGCGGCGGTCTTCAAGGCACTGGCGGACCCTACTAGGCGCCAGATCCTTAGGGACCTCCGCAGAGGCGAACTGTCCGCCGGCGACATAGCGTCTCGGTTCCCCATCTCGGGCCCATCCGTCTCGCGGCATCTTGCGGTGTTGAAAGCCGCCGGGCTCCTGACGGAACGGCGCGAAGCGAACAGGGTGATCTACTCACTTGTCCCCGACCGCCTGGCGCTTTGCGTGGGCTCTTTGTTGGCAGCCGTCTGCCCCGAGCAGATGCTGGCCCGGCACCAGGGAAAGAAAAAGGAGAAGTCTCCCGAGAAGGCCTCGGCCAAGTCCAACGAGAAGACAGCTGGGAAGGACAAGCGCCGACGTGCGCTGGTCAAACCAGCCCCGGCTCCCGCTACCGGCGACCCAGTGCTATCCGGCATCTGAAGCACTGAGCACTACCGCGATGCCCGCCGGCAAGAGAGCCGGAAGGTCCAGCATTGCCCGCTCCCCTCTCCTCGACGACCCACCCGAACGGCCACTCGGCCAACTGGTTATCGCCGCGCCGATGCGAGCAAGGTAACGGTTGTTCGCCGCTCGTAGCTACGAAGCTCGTTCGGCTACCCGTGGCCCTAGCAAGCCAAGGGCCTCATGGGCGTCCGCGAGCGTGATGTGCTCCGAACCGGCGGCCGACGACCACGCCGCAAAGCCGAGACGCTGGATCTCTAAAGGGGAACCCACGGCCGCTCCGCAAAGGAGCTCCAGCGCTTCTTCGTCGAAGTCGACACCACGCTCCGCCGCAGGCACGATAAGCGCCTCGCGCGCCTCTCCATCGTCGAACCAATCGAGACCGGTGGGCCACACGCACCCCGTGAAGTTCCCTGCTCGGGCAAAACGTCCCGCAACCTGCGGCCCGCCGCTCAGCAGCAGGGCGACCGGAAGGCCATCCCTCGAAAGGGCGCGCGCCAGGTAGCCGAGAGACTCGACTTCACCGACACCCAGGCGCTCGACATCGTCGAATATCACGAGGAGGCCTCGGGACAGGCTCCGCGCAAACAAGCCGGCCAATTTACAGAATTGTTTCAACGTCGCCCAATTCGTCTCGCCGTCCAGCCCGGGAAGGTGGGGCACGTCCAGGGCGTTGGAGGGGTGTTGGTGGGCGCCCGTTGGCGCACCCTGTGTTGGTCGGTACCCAAAAGCTAGGACTTCGCTCGCTAACCGGCCCGCGTACGCTGGCCACTGCCTCGACATGGCCGGCTCGATCTCGGCGGCGAGGGATCCCAGAGCGCGTTCCTTGGGCTGGCAGCTGTGAAAAATCACGGCCCAGCCCAACCTCCGTGCAGCCTCCTGCCCAATTGCACGCAGCAATGCCGTTCTGCCCATAGCGGGGCCCGAAGTAATGAGGCGATGAAAACGCGGGTCACAAGGGCCAGCTGCGAAAGCCGCCATGCTGCCGGCCACTATGCCGTTCGCACCAATGTCTTCCCCTTCGGCCCGGTCCACAAAATGTGGTGGCTCGGCGCCACGCAAGGGCCGGTAAGGGGGCGGGCAATTGGTCATTTTGTAGACCTGCTTTCTGACAACTTCAATTGACGGGAGACGGACGGTGGAAGGCTGCGGGGATTGGGAGCGTGACTTCGGGGAAAGTGGCGCCGCCGGGGAACACCTCGCCACTGGGGTAACGTCTTTTG
>DATKHZ010000439.1:0-12013 GCA_035509995.1 Acidimicrobiales bacterium
CTTCATAGCCTTGCCAAGCCGGTCCAGCCTTGCCCCGAGGGTTACAAAGCCCTCACTGCCCCCGCCCTCAGGCCTACCAAGCCCGAAGCGCCGCGCGCACTCACCCTTCTTCGCCCGCCCGATAATGCGACAGCCTCGAAAACGAATAGAAGTCCGCCAAGCGATCGCCCTCCGTACAAAAATCGGACCAGACGGTCCCTCAAAAATAAGAGCTTGGCGTCCTTTTCGCTCCCTCGCCGGTGATATTGGCCGGGGAGACGTGGCGCGCGTCACGCGGCGACGGATATAAGGGGCGATATGCCCCGAGTTGGACTGTTCGAGACAAATTCGGGACGGGCGCGCAGGCGACAGATGACGCCGGCGCAGTTGACACCATGCCGGCCTCGAGGGGACGACCTCACTCGACGTCAGCTGCGCGCTTCAATCGACGTCAGCTGGACGACCTCACTCGACGTCAGCTGGGCGCTTCACTCGACGTCAGCTAGGCGCGCTCGGATAGTCCGCCATGGTGGTCCTGACCCCAAGGCTGTTGGATCTAGTATTCGGCGGACACTCAGGCAAGCCCGAGGAACCAACAAGAGGAGGAACGATGAGGAGTTATCAGCGTGACGAGGCCGGGAAGCACCGGCCCAGCGTCTGGCTCCGGCCGGCCGCGATGCTGTCGGCGGCCGCCATGACGGCCACTTTGAGCATTGTTGCGGGCGCCACGAGCGCCGGAGCGAGTACCGTGAGGGCGGACGCGAGCACCGGCTTTCTAGCCTGCGAAGTAACCGACACCGGCGGCATCAATGACCGGTCCTTCAATGCTTCGGCCTATGCCGGCCTGAAGGTGGCAGCCGCTGCGGTCCCGGGCCTGACCTACAAGTACCTGGCGTCCACATCGACCAGCGACTACACGCCGAACATCAGCACGTTCATAGGCGAGAACTGCGGGATCATCGTCACGGTCGGCTTCGACATGGCAGCCGCCACGCAAACCGCGGCCCAGAAGCACCCGACCCAGAAGTTCACGATCGTCGATTACACGTACTCGCCCAAGATGAGCAACGTCCTGGGCCTTTACTACGCCACCAACCAGGACGCGTTCCAGGGAGGGTACCTGGCCGCGGCGATGTCCAAGAGCGGCATTGTAGGTACATTCGGCGGGCAGAACATCCCGCCCGTCACCATCTACATGGACGGATGGGTAGCCGGCGTCCGCTACTTCGACAAGCTCAACCACAAGCGTGTCTCGGTCCTCGGTTGGACCCCGACGCCCGGCCGGCCGGCGAGCAGCTTGGCCGGGAACGGCCTTTTCACCAACGACTTCACTAACGTCGCCCTGGGCAAGACCGACACGCAAACCCTCATTGGCCAGGGTGCCGACGTCATCTTCCCTGTGGCCGGTCAAGTCGGCTTGGGCGCGGCGTCAGCGGTCAAACAAGCCGGCGCGGGCAACTATATGGAGTGGGTCGACACTGACGGCTGCATCTCGGCACCCCAGTACTGCAACCTGTTCATCACCAGCGTGACCAAGGGCATCACAGCCTCTGTCTCGGCAGCCGTCGAGCAAGCGGCCAAGGGGACATTCAAGGGCGGCAACTACACCGGAGACCTCGCCGACAACGGAGTCGGGCTCTCTCCGTTCCATGATTTCGCCAGCAAGATCCCGATGGGCGTGCAGAACGAGCTGAACAAGATCAAGGCCGGGATCATCGCCGGCAAGATCTCGGTCAACCCCAACTCGTACCCGGTCGCTTAGTTGACCGGTTGCGCTTCCCCCGGTCCCGCCTCGACGCTGACCAGCGGCACGGGCCGGGGGAAGCCGCGACATCGGAGCAATGGCCTGAGCCGGCCCCGGTCGGCCGATCGTGCCTGACTGACGGGCTCGTAGCTATGAGGCCCTAGCCATGAGGCTCGAGCTAGCCGGGATAACCAAGGCCTTCGGCCCTTTAGTGGCCAACGACCACGTGGACCTTGCCCTCGAAGAGGGCGAGGTCCACTGTCTTTTGGGAGAGAACGGCGCCGGTAAGACGACGCTCATGAACATCCTGTTCGGGCTGCTGCATGCCGACTCAGGGGAGATCCGGATCGACGGCCGGCCGGTGCGTTTCGCCGACCCCGGAGAAGCCGTCCGGCAGGGCATCGGCATGGTGCACCAGCACTTCATGCTCGTCCCTGTCTTCACGGTCGCAGAGAACATCGTTCTCGGCTTCGAACCGACCCGGCACCTTGGTTTTCTCGACCGCCGTAAGGCACGCGCCGATATCCTCCGGCTATCGCGCGAGTTTGGCCTCGAAGTGGATCCCGACGCACTCGTGGAGAACATTCCCGTTGGTGCCCAGCAGCGGGTTGAAATCGTCAAGGCCCTGATGCGCGACGCTCACGTACTGATCCTGGACGAACCCACCGCCGTGCTCACCCCGCAGGAATCCGAGGGACTTTTCAAGGTCATCCGTTCGCTCGCTAAGTCGGGGCGCTCGGTACTTTTCATCACCCACAAGCTGAAAGAAGTGTTCGCCGTAGCGGACCGGATCACGGTCATGCGCCTGGGCAGGGTGGTGGGTCAAACCACACCCAAGGAGACCACCGAGGCCGAGCTTGCCACGATGATGGTCGGCCGCTCGGTGGAACTGGTGGTGAACAAACGTGAAGCCAACCCTGGGCAGCCCGTGCTCGAGTTAGACGACCTTACGCTCACCGATGAGCGCGGCATCACGGTGGTCGACCATGTCTCGCTCACGGTGCGCGCAGGCGAGGTCGTTGCCGTGGCGGGCGTCCAGGGCAACGGCCAGACCGAGCTCACCGAGGCGATCACAGGGTTGCACCAAGGAAGCGTTACGCAAGGCTCTATCCGGCTCGCAGGCCAGGACCTCACCCACGCCTCGCCTCGTCAGGCGCTTCGGTCCGGCATCGCCAACATCCCTGAGGACCGCCAGGTCGACGGGCTCGTGCTTTCCATGTCGATCGCCGACAACCTTGTGCTCGACGTTTTCAACCAGGAGCCGAACGCCCGCTTCGGTGCTCGCGACCTCGGCCGGGTGAGGCGCGACGGCGAGCGCAAGCTGAAGGAGTTCGACATCCGGGCTGCCTCGGCCGAGGTAGCCGTCGGTACGTTGTCAGGGGGCAACCAGCAAAAGGTCGTGGTGGCGCGCGAGTTGTCCAGGCCGGTGACCCTGCTGGTCGCTTCGCAGCCGACACGCGGGCTCGACGTCGGCTCGATCGAGTACGTCCACCGCCGCATCATCGAGGAGCGCGACCGTGGTGCAGGGGTGCTGCTGGTGTCGTCGGAGCTCGACGAGGTCATGGCGCTGGCAGACCAGATCGCCGTAATGTGCCGGGGGCGGGTCGTCGGCGTGGTCCCGAACGGCACATCGCGTGAACAGATCGGCCTGCTGATGGCCGGCGTCGAGCAGGCGGACGTTGCCTCGTCATCGCAAGGGTCAAACGACCCGGGCGACGGTAGGGGCGGCGCCAAGTTGACCGGGCAGGGGCAGGCTTGACTACCTCGACTTCCCCCGTTCCCTCGACTTCCCCCGCTCCCTCGACTTCGCCCGATCGCTCGACTGCGCCGCCACCGCTGTGGCGCCGTGCCTTTGGGTGGCTGGCGGAAGGCAACCTGGCTCTGGTCACCTTCCTGGCGGTGGTCGTCGGCCTCTTCGTAGGCGCCATACTCATCATCGTCACTACGACGGCCACGCTGCACGCCTGGGGCAACGTGTTCTCCGCTCCCGGCCATGCTTTCGGCGTCACCTTCTCCACGCTCGGCCACGCCTACGGGGCACTTTTCACTGGTTCTATATTCAGCCCTTCCGCCGTCGGGCACGCCATCTCAACCGGGTCGGGTTGGACCACCGTCTTTACGCCGATATCGGAAACCTTGGTGTCGGCGACCCCGCTCATCTTGACCGGGACAGGAGTCGCGCTCGGGTTTTCGACAGGTGTGTTCAACATCGGAGGCCAAGGCCAGTACATCTGCGGGGCCATGGCAGCTACCTACGTAGGTTTCGCCGTGCACCTTCCTCTCTTGCTCCACCTGCCACTAGTCGTGCTCGCCGGAGCCGCCGGCGGGGCTGTCGCCGGTTTTATCCCAGGCATATTGAAGGCGACGACCGGAGCACATGAGGTGATCGTGACGATCATGCTCAACTACGTCTTCCTCTATTTACTGGACTACTTGCTCACCAGCGCCCCGCTTCAACAACCGGGGCAGAGCAACGCCATCTCGCGCACCATCCCGCAATCGGCCCGCCTCCCGCATCTGATAGGCGGAGGCCTTCGGGTCAACTTCGGGCTCATCATCGCCCTCGCCGTGGCCGCGGGGATGTCCTGGTTCATACGCAGGAGCACGCTCGGCTTCCAGTTCAAGGTGATCGGCTCCAACCCGGCGGCAGGAAAGACGGCGGGGATGGACGCCCGGTTGGCCACCGTGCTTGTGCTCACGATCTCGGGCGCACTGGTCGGCATGGCGGGGATGACCACACTGGCCGGCACGGACTTCTTCGTATCGAGCAACTATGGCGGCTACAACGGTTTCAATGGCATCACGGTTGCCCTACTGGGCCGGAACCGGCCCCTGGGCGTCGTGCTCGGGTCGCTCCTGTTCGCGGCGCTCAGTACTGGCGGACGTTATATGCAGGCGACGACCGGTATCCCCATCGACCTGACCACGGTCATCCAAGCCGTGATCGTTTTCATGGTGGCAACCCCGGCGCTGGTGCGTGAGATCTTCCACCTGCGGCAGGGCCGAACAGGCAAGATCCTGCTGTTTACAAAGGGGTGGGCAGGGTGAGCGTGCTCGCACTCGGCCCCGAAGCTGCCGAACTAGCCAAACCCGATAACCGGATCGTTTCGGCCGCCAGGGTACGCGGCATGGGGATCTTCCTGCTCCTGCTCTCCCTGGTGATGGTCGGCCCCCTCGGCTTGAGCGTCCACGATCATGTCGAGGCCACGTTCCTGCTCAACGCTCCTCCTGCTTTCCACCTCTCGCCGCTTGTTTTGCCGGTGCGTTGGACCGGCGTGGTACTGGCGATCGTCTGTGCCGGCCTCGGCACCACGCTGTGCATCAGGACTCACGGGCGAGGGAGCTATGTCTTGCTGAGCCTGGGTGTGCTGGCGTTCCTGTGGGCGTTCCTCGTCTGGGTGGCGCGCGGCGCTGACTTGAACTTCGTCGAACTAATGGCGGAGTCGCTCGCATACTCGACGCCACTTCTTTACGGGTCGATGTCGGGCATGATGTGCGAGCGCTCGGGAGTCGTGAACATCGCTATTGAGGGCCAGTTCCTCTCGGGCGCCTTTCTGGCGGAGATGGTGAGCAGCGCCACGAACAACCTGTGGCTAGGCGTGGCAGCCGGGGCCGTAGCCGGCGCTCTTTTCGGCTGGCTGCTGGCATTCCTGGCGCTGCGCTACGCAGCCGACCAGATCATTGTCGGCGTCGTCATCGTCGCCTTTTGCACCGGCTTGACAAATTTCTTGACCGAGCAGGTGTTGAGCCCCGACCAAAACTTGAATGCCGGGCTCGGTTTTTCGTCGATCGGGATACCGTTGCTGGACAAGATCCCGGTCATCGGGCCAGCACTTTTCAACCAGAGCGACTTCTTTTACGGAGCCATCATCCTCTTGGTGCTGATGCACATCGGGTTGTTCAAGACGCGCTGGGGCCTCCGCTCGAGAGCCGTGAGCGAGCACCCGAGGGCGGCCGAAACAGTCGGCATCCACGTGCTTTCGGTGCGCTACCGCAACGTGATATTGGGCGGGGTGATTGCCGGCATCGGCGGTGCGTGGTTCACCGTCGGCAGCGGCCAGGAGTTCTCGGCCGGCATGACTGCCGGGCTCGGCTACGTGGCCCTAGCCGTGATGATCTTCGGGCGCTGGCGTCCCTTCGGCGCCCTCTCCGCCGCGCTGCTCTTCGGCTTCTCCACGGCGCTCCCTAGCTATCTGGAAGTGCTGAACGTGAGCATCCCGGCTCCCTTCTTGTCGATGGCGCCATACCTGATCACGATCGCCGTCGTCGCCGGCCTCGTCGGGCGAGTGCGCCCGCCAGCCGCGGACGGCGTCCCGTACAGCCGCAGCTAGGCGGAGGAAAGTTCGCCTTCAGCTCCAGGAGCGGGCGCCAGGCTCCGCTACCACCCGGGCAGCCGCGGCGAGGCCAGCCCTCAGCGCCTGCTCGGGCTGGTCGCCACCGAGGCGCCGAGCGAGGAACGTCCCCGTGAACGCGTCGCCGGCACCAGTGGTGTCGGCGACCTCGACGTGGTCCGCAGAGCAATGAAGGAGGTCGGTCCCCGGCCCTGACAACAGCGCTCCCCCAGCCCCGAGAGTGACCACCACCTCGCGGTAGTAGTGACGCAACGCAGCCATGACGTCGTCGGGGTGCGTGGCGCCGGTCAGCGCCCTGCCCTCGTCGAGGTTGGCGCAGCACCACTCGATGCCTCCGGTCCAGGACAGGAACGCCGCTGGGCCGACTGCACCGAGCGGCCCCGCCGAAGAGGGGTCGACCGAGCGCGTCATCCCGGCCGCGGCTGCAAGTTCGAGGGCCGCCAGCCCAACAGGCCGGGTCGCCTCGTCCAGCAACTCGTAACCCGAGAGGTGCAGGTGCCTCCCCTCAGCAAACAGAAGGGGGTCGAGGGCCTCGGTGCCGAGGTGGAGGTTGGCGCCGCGATCGGTGAGCATCGAGCGCTCGCCAGAGGGACCGATAAGGGCGACCACCACCCCGGTACGCTGCCCTGGGCAGACATGGAGATGCGCCTGGACCGCGGTGGTAGCGAGCGCCGCGGCGGCCGCGCGGCCGAAGTCGTCGTCACCGACCGCGGCCACGAGGTGGACGACCGCACCCGCAGCCGCGAGCGCCACGGCCTGGTTGGCAGCTGACCCACCCGGGGAAACGACGACCGTGGAAGGTGTATCGCTGCCCCGGTTGAAGGGCCCAAGCGGGACCACGACAACGTCGACCATGACGTCACCGATTACGACGACCACGGGTAGTTGCACTGGGGACGCCATCGTTGCGCAGCGTAGTCATGGGCAGCGATGAGTAGTGTCACCAACGTGCCAGCTCGAGGAGACCCGGACCGAGGAGACATCGGGCGGGGCGAAGATCCCGGCCAGGTCGCCGACTGGGGCGTGCTCCGGCGGGCCGCCGACGCGGCAGCAACCCGTGCGTACGCGCCGTACTCGGGGCTGCGGGTCGGCGCGGCCGGGCTCGGCGAGGATGGCACCGTCGTCAGCGGGTGCAACGTCGAGAACGCCTCTTTTGGCCTTACCCTCTGCGCCGAGTGCGGGCTCGTCTCAGCCCTGGTCGGCGGCGGGCACGGCCGGCTTGTGGCCGTGAGCGTGACAGCAGGGGACGGGCGCCCGCTTGCGCCGTGCGGCCGCTGCCGGCAGCTGCTGATGGAGCACGGGGGCCCGGGCCTGCTCGTGGACGGCGGCCCGACGGCCCCGCCGCAGCGGCTCGCTGAACTGCTCCCGGGCGCGTTCGACGCGGCCGATATCGCCGCCAGGAGGGGCCAGGACCATGTCGCCGCCCGGGGGGGCAAGGACCATGCCGCCGCCCAGCGGGGCCAGGACCATGTCGCCGAATAGGACGCCGGCGAGCAGGCGATCGCCAAGCAGCCCGCCAGCCCGCTTCGACGCGGTCGACCTCGTGCGCTCCAAGCGCGACGGCGGCGAGCTCACCGATGACGAGATCTGCTGGCTGATCGACGCCTACGTCGCCGGCACGGTGCCGGACGAGCAGGTCGCCGCGTTGTTGATGGCTATCTATTGGCGCGGGATGTCGTCTAGGGAGCGCGACTGCCTCACACTCGCCATCGTGGCTTCCGGCGAGGTCATGGACCTGTCGGGGCTTACCCGCCCGAGCGTCGACAAGCACTCCACGGGGGGTGTGGGCGACAAGGTCTCGCTCGTCCTGGCGCCGCTGGTGGCCTCGCTCGGGGCGGCGGTCCCGCAACTGTCGGGCCGCGGGCTCGGCCATACGGGCGGGACCCTCGACAAGCTCGAGGCGATCCCGGGGTGGCGTTCTCAGCTCACAACGACCGAGGTCCTCGACCAGCTCGAGTCTGTGGGCTGCGTCATATGCGCGGCCGGCGCTTCGTTGGCCCCGGCCGACCGCAAGCTCTACGCCCTGCGGGACGTCACTGGCACCATCGAGTCCGTCCCCTTGATCGCCTCGTCGATCATGTCCAAAAAGATCGCCGAGGGGACATCCGCTCTGGTGCTGGACGTGAAGGTGGGTTCGGGCGCGTTCATGACCGAACGGCGCCGGGCTGCCGAGCTCGCCGCGGCCATGGTCGCGATCGGCAGGAGCGCCAACATGAAGGTCGCGGCATTGCTAACCGCGATGGACGTCCCCCTTGGCCGGGCTGTCGGCAACGCCGTCGAGGTCGCCGAGGCGGTCGAGACGTTGGAGGGCCATGGCCCTGACGACCTCGTCGCGGTGACGCTGGCCCTGGCGGAAGTCATGCTCGAGCTGGCCGGCCTCCCCGGGGACCCGCGCCGGGCTCTCCAGGACGGCTCGGCCCTTTCGGTGTGGCGGGCGATGGTCCGCGCCCAGGGCGGCGACCCCGATGCCCCCCTGCCCCAGGCCGTCGTGGTCGAGCCTGTCCTGGCCGAACGCGACGGGTACCTAGCTCGCTTGGAAGCCCGCTCGGTCGGCGTAGCGGCCTGGCGCCTCGGGGCGGGCAGGGCGCAAAAGGAAGACCCAGTGCTGGCCAGCGCGGGTGTCCGCTGCCTGGTCAAGCCCGGGGAGCCGGTGACGAAGGGCCAGACGCTCCTCGAGCTGCATACCGACGACCCCGCCCGCCTCGAGCGGGCGAGGGAGGCGCTCCGCGGCGCGCTCGAAGTCACCGCGGAGGCGCCCGGAGCCGGGCCTGGCCCGCTGGTAATCGAGCGAGTCGGCTGAACCCCGGGGCTGGTGCGGTTGGTAGCGTACGCGTATGCCGGAGAACCAGCTCACCCTCGAACAGATCCGCCGCGCGCCCAAAGTGCTCCTTCACGACCATCTCGACGGCGGGCTCAGGCCGGCGACGGTCGTGGAACTGGCGGACGCCGTCGGCTACGAGGATCTCCCGGCCAAGGACCCTGACGAGCTCAGCCAGTGGTTCGTAACCGAGACACCACGGCGGAACCTCGTTCGTTATCTCGAGGGCTTCAGGCACACGGTCGCAGTTATGCAGACGGCGGAGGCGCTCGAGCGGGTCGCTCGCGAGTGCGTGGAGGACCTGGCCGACGACGGGGTCGTCTACGCCGAGGTCCGCTTCGCCCCTGAGCTCCACACCGAGGCCGGCCTTCGCCTGGAGGCTGTCGCAGAGGCGGTCCTGGCCGGCTTCGCCGCTGGCATGGAACACGCCCGCGACGCCGGGGCCCCAATCGTGGTGCGGGCGCTGTTCACCGCCATGCGCACAGCTGCCCGCTCGCTCGAGATCGCCGAACTGGCGGTCCGCTACCGCGACGTCGGGGTCGGCGGCTTCGACGTGGCCGGGCCTGAGGTGGGTTACCCTCCCACTCTCCACCTCGAGGCGTTCACGCTTGTCCAGCGCGAGAGCTTCCATGCGACCGTGCATGCAGGCGAGGCCTTCGGGCTCCCGTCGATCTGGCAAGCCCTGCAGTGGTGCGGCGCCGAACGGTTGGGCCACGGGGTGCGCCTTGTGGACGACATCACCGTCCATGACGACGGCGTGATAACCCTCGGCCGGCTGGCGAGCTACGTCCGGGACTGCCGGGTCGCCCTCGAGCTTTGCCCGACCTCCAACGTCCACACCGGCGCCGTCGCCAGCCTGGCCGAGCACCCCATCAGGATGTTCCGGCGACTCGGGTTCCGGGCCACCATCAACACGGACAACCGGCTGATGAGCGGGGTGAGCCTCTCCTCGGAAATGGCTCGTTGCGCCGAGGTTTTCGGCTGGGACTGGGCCGACCTCCGCTGGCTTTCGATCAACGCCATGAAGAGCTCATTTTTCGACTTCGACGAGCGCCTGGCCCTGATCAACGGCGTGATAAAGCCCGGGTACGACGCCTTGGCGGCCGAGTCCGCGTTCAGGGTTTCTGTCCCTGGCATCGCGGGCATGGCGTCACGCCAAGACATCTGAGAGGGGCGCTTGGCGCCCACTGGGCCGCCAGTTCCGGCGGCAGTAGCATGTCGCCGTGGACCATCCTGAGTTGCTCGAGCGTCACCGGAAGGTCCTGCCGTCCTGGCTAGCGCTCTACTACGAAGAGCCGATCGAGCTCGTCTCCGGCAAGGGCTGCGTAGTGACCGACGCCGAAGGCAGGGATTACCTCGACTTCTTTGGAGGGATCCTCACGACCATGACCGGCCACTCGGTGCCCGAGGTCGTAGAGGCGATACGGGAGCAGGCCGGCCGGATGCTCCATAGTTCGACTCTGTACCTCATCCGCCCGATGGTCGAACTGGCGGAGAAGATCGCCGCCTTGTCCACCGTGCCGGACGCCAAGGTCTTCTTTGTGAGCTCCGGGACCGAGGCCAACGAGGCCGCCCTGTTGTTCTGCTGCACGGCGCGCCGCTCCAACCAAGTGCTGGCCTTGCGCAATAGCTACCACGGCCGGTCCTTCACGGCGATCTCGGTGACCGGCAACCGCTCTTGGTCAGCCTCCAGCTTGAGCCCTCTGCAGGTGAGCTACCTCCACAACGGGGACCGCCGCAGCAGCCCGTTCGCCCACCTCGGCGACGAGGAGTTCAATGCCGTCAGTGCTGCAGACTTGCGCCAGGTCATCGAAACGACGACCGCCGGGGACGTCGCCTGCATGATCGCCGAGCCGGTCCAGGGGGTGGGCGGCTTCATAGTCCCGCCCGATGGGTTTTTCGCGTCGTTGAAACAAGTGCTCGACGAGTACGCCATCCCGTTCATCTCCGACGAGGTGCAAACCGGTTGGGGCCGCACCGGGGAACACTTCTGGGGTTTCCAGTCCCATGGGATAACTCCTGACCTTCTGACCTTTGCCAAGGGCGTAGGCAATGGCATGGCTATAGCCGGGGTGGTAGGCCGCGGCGAACTCGTCGACTCGCTCCAGGCAGCCTCCATCTCGACCTTCGGCGGCAACCCTCTGGCAACCACGGCAGCGTTGGCAAACCTGGACTACCTGCTCTCCCACGACCTCCAGGCCAATGCCAAGGTGGTCGGGGACTTCTTGCTAGAGGGGCTCCGCCGGCTAGCAGAGGGGTCCAGCATCGTCGGAGAAGTCCGCGGCAAAGGCCTCATGATCGGCGTGGAACTGGTGGAACCCGGGACGGCGACGCCGTCCTCCCAAGCGGCCGGGCGCGTCCTCGAAGAGACCAGAGCGCGGGGCCTGCTGGTCGGCAAAGGCGGCCTCTACGGCAACGTGCTGCGCATAGCACCGCCTCTGTCCGTGAGCATGCAGCAGGCCGAAGAGGCGCTGGCGTTATTGGGCGACGCTCTTCGAGCCGCCGAGGCCTGAACTTCAGAGAGGAGCAAAAACGCATGTCCGAGATCGTGCGAGCGGCGCTCGTCCAGAGCAGTTGGACCGGCGACAAACAGTCGATGATCGAAGCCAACGTAGCGTTAGCCAGGGAAGCTGCCGCGCAAGGCGCACAGGTGCTCTGTTTCCAGGAGCTGTTCTACGGCCCGTATTTCTGCCAGGTCCAGGACTCCCAGTACTTCTCTTTCACCGAGGCGGTCCCCGGAGGCCCGACGACCGAGCTCATGTGCTCCCTCGCCCGCGAGCTCCACATGGTGCTCGTGGTGCCCGTCTTCGAAGAGGAACAGCCGGGCGTTTACTACAACACCGCTGCCGTCATCGACGCCGACGGCACCTACCTCGGGAAGTACCGCAAAACCCATATCCCCCAGGTCCAGGGGTTCTTTGAAAAGTACTATTTTCGCCCCGGCAACCTCGGGTACCCGGTGTTCCAGACTGCCGTCGGCCCGGTCGGCGTTTACATCTGCTACGACCGCCACTTCCCTGAGGGCTGGCGAGCGCTTGGCCTCGCGGGGGCCCGCGTCGTGTTCAACCCTTCGGCCACGAGCCGCAGCCTTTCCCAGTACCTGTGGCGCCTCGAGCAACC
>DATKHZ010000440.1:0-5246 GCA_035509995.1 Acidimicrobiales bacterium
CGACCGACAAGTCGATGCCGGCGGTAATGATCACCAGCCCTTCACCCAAGGCCAGCGTCACCAACGGAAGCGTGTCGGCGCACAGGGTGCCTATCTGTGCGTTGCTGATGACCCCCGATTGCAAGGACGCGTACGTAAAGAACAGCGCCAGCATCAGGATCCACGCCGCAACGGGCCGGATGTCGCCGCGTCGGGCGCGGGCCGCCAGCCGGCCAGCGGGCGATGGAGGGACGCCCGCCGCCACTGCGCCGGGCGCAACGGAAAGGTCCGCGCCCTCGATCATGGCATCGCAGGGGCGATCAGGTCGCTCTCGCCCAATGGCCCGGGCCCCGGGTGCTGGCCGACCATCGCCGCGACGAGTTCTTCCTGAGAGAAAGCCCCTGCGGGGAAGTCGGCCGTGACTCGCCCGTCGAACATGACCACGACCCGGTGCGGTACGTTGGCCAACTCGGTGATATCGCTCGAGTAGAACAAGACGCCGTAACCATCATTAGCCAACTTTTGGACGGTTTTGAAGATCTCGGCCTTGGTCCCCACGTCGACTCCCCTGGTCAGGTCGTAAAGCAGCAACAGGCGGGCACCGGTGAGCAGGAACTTACCCACGATCACTTTCTGCTGGTTGCCACCCGACAAGCTGGAGGCGGTCTGCTCGCCGTCGCCGCGACCTATTTTCAGGTCGGTCACAACCGGTTGAGTGTACGCACGCTCGTTGGCCCGGCCCAGGATCCCGTGGCTGTGAAGCTTTTTCAGGATGGGTAACGAAAGATTTTCACGCACGGTGAGGGTCGGCAGGATGCCCTCGGTCTTGCGGTCCTCGGGGACGAGCGCCATCCCGATACCAGCCTTGAGCGCATCGCGCGGTGACCGGATGTGACGGCGCTCACCTGCCACCGTGATCGTGCCATGCGACCGGATGACACCGTAGAGGCTGAGGAACAATTCGAGCTGGCCTTGGCCCTCCAGGCCTGCGACGCCCAGGATCTCGCCTTCGTGGACATCCAGGCTCGCATGGCGGAGCCGGCGACCGGCGGAGAGATCCTGCACGCCGAGCAGGACATTGGGCCGGGGGGCCGCCGCCCGGACCGGGTAAAGCTGTTCAAGAGTCCTTCCCAGCATTGCCGAAATGAGGTCGTCGGCGCTCGCCTGGCCACGGTCCCAGGTCCCGACCTTGCGGCCGTTGCGAAGCACGGTAACGCGGTCGCTCACATCTTCGACCTCGGCGAGACGGTGCGAAATGAAGACGATGCCCTTGCCCTTGGCGGCCAGGGTCGAGGCCTGCTCGAGGAGCCACGTTACTTCCGCGGGCCCCAGTGCGGACGTGGCCTCGTCCAGCACCACGACTGCGGGGTCGTCGGCCAACACCTTGGCGATCGCCACGAACTGGCGCGCGGCCACCGACAGGTCGCGCACCTGTTTGACAGGGTCAAGGCCTTGGAGGCCGAGGTCAGAGAACAATTCCTCCGCGCGGGCCCGCATCCGCCGCCCGGCCACAGTGCCAAGACGTGTGAGCGGCTGGCGGTTGAAAAAGACGTTCTCCATGACCGAGAGGTCGGGGATCAGCGGGAGCTCCTGGAACACGACACCGACACCTCGCCGGGAGGACTCGTCCGGATCCCGCGGTGCAAAAGGTTGTCCGCGAAGGAAAACCTGGCCATGGTCCGGCTTCACCACCCCCGAAACCGCCTTAACCAGGGTGGACTTGCCCGCGCCGTTCTCGCCCAGGAGCGCATGCACCTCTCCGGCCCGGAGGTCAAAGCTGACGTCAGTCAATGCATGCACGCCAGCGAAAGCCTTGGTGAGGCCCTCGACGACGAGCAGCTCGGAGGTCTTATCAAGGTCGGCGGTGGTCAATGCTCTCTCTCTTCAGAGGCCGGGGCGCCTCCTTTCAGAGGCCCGGGCGCCGGCGGGTGCGAAACCACCCTGCCGGTGCCCGGTTATTCCTCCTTGTTACCGCGGCCGCGCTGTACCTCGGGCCGCCTGTCGCCAGCTAGGCACTCGGTCCTAGACCTTCGCTACTTCGGCGACAAGCGGCTGACGGTTTATGCAAACGGCACTCGCTATGGGACAACCTGCGAAGGCAGGATTTTCATGAACGGCGGGCTAGCCGGGAGGGTCAAGTTGGGAGACAGATTGGGGAAGGCGTTCACGCCAACTTTTATGGCTTGGCAACCGCCACCAGCGGGTGAGGCCCCGTGGGAGAAGAAGCAAGGAGGCTGCAACTCGTCCGTCTTCGCCTCGGTCTTGCCCTCGAGGACGTTGACCGCGGTCTGCATGGCAAGGACCGAAAGCCAAGCAGGGTTGGCCATGATGAAGCCGGATGCCCCCTTGTCGGTGGCCAGGGCGACGAAGCTCTGGTTGTAGGCTTGGCAAAGCATTGGGACGAGCGATTTGCCGGCCGCTTGCAGCGCCTTGATGGCGCCCGTGCAGTAGCCCTGGGTAAGGATCCCTTGGACAGCGGGGTGGGCGGCTATGAGGCTGGCTACGCCCTGCTGCTCGGGCCCGAGCGCGTACTGGCCCTGGTAAGTCCCGATGACCTTGATCCCCGGGTACTTCTTCAGTACGGACTGCCATGCGTCAGTGATCGTGGCGCTGATGGGTGCGCCGGCCAGACCTGTGTCCTCAAAGACGTTGCCCTTGCCGTGCAACTGCGCAACCATCCACTCGGCGCTCAACTGCTCGCCCCGGGTGAAGTTGGAGAAGATCTTGTAGGCGCACGGGTCGGTGACGGTCTGGTCGAAGTTCACGACCACGATGCCGTCCTTGCAGGCCTCGCTGATCACAGGGTTGAGAGCCGTCGGGGACGACGCATCGACCAGGATGGCTGCGGGCTTGGTCGCCACTATCGCCTGCAGCGACTGGATCTGGCCAGGTACGGTGCCAGGGGCAACGGTCACCGTAAGGTTGACCTTCCCCTTGAAGGGAGCCAACGTTTGCGCCACCTCGGCTTCCTTCTGCATCTGGATGCGCCAGTCGTTGCCCACAAAGTTATTGGACAAATAGATTTTGTAGGGCGCCGAAACAGCGGGGGTGAACCGGGACGCTGCCTGCGCGGCCACAACCGAAGCCGTGCTTGTCGCAAGCACGGCACCGCTGACAAGTGCCAGTGACCCTATTCGCCAAATGTGTTTGATCATTGTTCCTCCTTTGTCTTGCTCATGTACCTTGCTTGGTTTTTTGGACCTTCAAAAACGATCAGTGGTCTCGGTCGTAGGCTATTCCGAGGCGGGGCTCGGTGGGTACCAGCCCAGGTCTCCTCCCCCTTTCGTGGACGGCACCCTGGTGTGCCGGTGCAAATCGTCATGAGTGCGCCTTTTGGCCCGGGGCACGCTCTTCCTCGCCGAACATGCCGTCGAGCACCAGGCGCAGGTGCTCCAGATGGTCGTGCATGGCCTGCGCCGCCAAGTCAGCGTCGCGCGCCCGCAGGGCCGCCACGATAGCCAAGTGGTCGTCATGGGCCTGCTGGCGGACAGCTGGGACCCGCGCTGTCCGGCGCCTGCTTTCGAGCAACAGGTCGGAGATGCTTTCGTAAAGGCTCAGGTAGATGGGGTTGCCGGTCGCCTCGATCACCTTGGTGTGCAGCTCGAAGTCGAGCTCGGAGTACCGGGCCGGTTGCCGGAGCGCCGCGGCGGCCGCGTCAGCCAGCTCCTCCAGCGAGTTGACCATTTCGTCGGTCATCTTGGGCGCAGCGATCCTTGCCGCAGCCACTTCCAGAACTTGGCGCACTTCGAACAGGTCGAGAAAGGTGCTTGGTTCGATCTGCAACAGGAAATTGATCGGCCGGGCCAGCAGTCGCGGGTCGAGTGAGGTCACATAGGTCCCGCCGCCGTGGCGTGGCTCGACAACGTTCATCGCAGTGAGCACCCGGATCGCCTCGCGCACAGAGGGCCGGCTGATGCCGAGCATGACCGCCAGGTCGCGCTCTGAGGGCAACGCGTCCCCAGAGCCGAGCTCACCGGCGACGATCAACGACTTGATCGCCTCCGCCGCCTGCAAGCTGACCGAGCTCTTCTTCAGCACAGGGAAAACGCGCGCTGGGCTCATGGGCCGCTCGGTGCCCCAGCCTCGCGGCTCCCGAGGCGGTGTTCCCAGCCCTCGAACGTTACGTCCAGGAACGCATTGGGGTCGTAAGGATGCGCCTTGGCGACTTCCAAATTGAGGTCGACGCCCAGGCCGGGGCCGTCGGGCAGCGAGAGCTCACCGTTTGCTTGGTCGAGCGATGGTGCCCACGTCACCAGGTCTCTCGTCCACGGTTCGTTGAACGGGTCGAAATATTCCTGCACCAAGAAGTTGGGCACACAGGCTGCAAGTTGGAGACAGACGGCCGTGGCCACCGGGCCGCCGCTTTGGTGAGGCGCAACCCAAGCGCCGTCGGCGGCAGCCATGGCGCTTACAGCCAGCGACGGAAGAAGACCTCCAAGGGACATCGGCTCGGGCTGCAGGATGGAAACGTGACCCGTTTTCAACAGGGACAGGAACTGGCCAACCGTGTGAAAGTTTTCGCCGGTCGCCACGCGGCCGGCCGTGTTGGCTGCTACCGCGCTAGTCGGTTCCTCGCGTTCTCTGGTGGTCGGTTCCTCCCACCAGAAGACGTCGAGGTCGGCGCACAGGGCGATAAAGGCGACGGCTTCCGAAGGGGCCAGGCGGGCGTGGAGGTCGATCATGAGCCGCACGTCCGGCCCAACGGCAGCCCGGACGGCAGCGATGATCTCGCGGGAGCGGGCGGCTTGCCCTGCCGCAAAAAAGCCCTTTGACGTACCCAACGGGTCGAACTTGAGCGCCCGGAACCCTTTGCTCACCACCCGGGCAGCGGCCTCGGCGAAGGCCCCGGGCGAGCGTTCCGAGCGGTACCACCCGTTGGCGTAGCAGGCGACACTGTCACGCACCCGCCCCCCGAACAGCTGGTAAACGGGGACGTCGAGCGACTTGCCCAGGATGTCCCAGCAGGCCTCCTCGATGCCGGCCATGGCCGTCCGATGTACGTGGCCCCCCTCATTCGAGACCCGTTCGTACAGCTGGCCGACGACGCTGCGGACCTGCCGGGGGTCACTGCCAACGGCGAGGTCCCCGAGTTCGTGCACAGCGGCCTCGCAAGTCCGGCCAAAGCCGTTGAGAGTAGCTTCCCCGATGCCCCAAAGCCCCTCGTTTGTAACCACCCGCACGAAGAGCCAGTTCTTCCAACCCGCGCCAACGAGGTAGGTCTCGACCCTGACGATCTTCATGGCCCCCCTCCCTGGCCCCGACGACCT
>DATKHZ010000441.1:0-2512 GCA_035509995.1 Acidimicrobiales bacterium
GTGGACAACTTCAAAACAGACGCCTACCTGCTCGACCGTTACCGCGTGGTGGCCACGAGCGGCAGCACCGGGCTCCGGGCGCTTTTCGTCTACGGGTGGGACGACTGGTGTGACTTCGCAGCGTTGGCCAGCCGCTGGAACGTCGAGGCCGCCGGCCCAAGCGCTTCGCTCTTTGCGTCCGGTCCGAGGCACATCTCGGGCGCGTTCAAGGCGTTCTGGGACGGCTACGGGAGCTTCGGCCAAACGTCTGACTACCTGCACCTGCCCGCCTCACTACCCCTCCCCGAGATAGTGGCCCGGCTCAACGCGGCCCAGCCCGTTGGGCTGAGCGGGTACGCCAGCATCGTTTACCTCCTTGCCCTGGAGGCAGATGCGGGGCGCCTGCACCTGTCGCCGTCCACTGTGAGCACGACGGGTGAGCAATGTTCCGAGGAGCTCCGGGCGCTGGTGCGGCGAACCTGGGGTGTGGAAATACGCGATTACTGGGGCCTGACCGAAGGGGTGTTCGCTTTCCCGTGCACCAGTGGCCGCGCTATGCACCTACCGGACGACCTGGCCATCCTCGAAGTCGTGGACGCGGACAACAAGCCTGTGAGCCCGGGCGAGCAAGGGGCCAAGGCGCTCCTCACCGTCTTGTACAACAAGACCCAGCCCCTCATCCGGTACGAGGTTGGCGATGCAATGACCCTGCTAAGCGAGCCGTGCAGCTGTGGTTGCGCTCACCGGCGAATCGCCAACATAGCCGGGAGGTCGACGAGCTTCTTTGTCTATGGCGACGGCACTGCGGTCCATTGGCTGGGGATGATGAGCATAATGCTCAGTACCGACTGGGTAGCCGAGTACCAGGTCCAACAAACCCCTACCGGCGCCGACCTTGATGTCGCCCTTCGCCGGCCCCATGAACTCGAGGGGTTGCGAGCTGACTTTGCTCGGGTACTCGCACGATCAGGGCTCGTGGACCCTCAGGTCACGGTCTCGGCGGTAGCGAGCCTCCCGCGGTTGCACTCCGGAAAGCTGCAGCAATTTTGCCCGCTCCGTCCAAGCGCAGGGAAGAGAGCTCCAGGGATCAGCTCCCGCTGAACTGCTGAGCGTACTCCCGCTTGCCGACAGAATAAACGGCCCAGCCCTTACCCGACGCGCCGACAGCACTCGCCAGCAAACTGATCCCGCTCGGGTCGCCGCTATTCGTGAAGAGGATCTTCGGTTTGCTCCAGGTGGCGCCGCCGCTCGAGCTGTAGGCGAGGTCAACGCCAGTCGCATCGTCGAGCCAGGTTGCGAAGATGTGGCCGGCACTGTCCTGGGACAGCGTCCCGTCGCTACCGCTCTCGTCAGTGGCGATCGTCACTGCCGGGCCGAACCCGGAGGACGGCGAGAAGTGCCTATATTGCACGAGGGCGCCCGGGGTGGGCACGTGGGCCTCGTTGGTCTCGAGCAAACCGAGGCCGGACGGGCCGCCGCCGACAGCCGGGTCAGTACCATCACAATCGGCCTGGGTGAGCGGGCGCCACGGGCTCGAGCCGCCGCCCGACGACGTGGAGAGCTCAGCTGGCGTAGTCGAGGCGTTGACAGGTGCGTAGGCATAGACCAGGGCCGCGCTGGCTGTCGAAGGGCAGCTTGAGCTGCCCTTCCCGGGCAATGCTCGGAACACCCCGAGCACACCAGGAGAGCCAACAAGCTGAGAACCGAACGCTCCGCCGAGGTTGCCGATCGTGTACGCGCTTGCCGGCACCGGGTTGAGGGTCGCAAATGGCGGCGCGCTGGCCCCCGACTCGTCGGTCGGTGCGGCTAGCGAGTTGGCCTGGAAAGCGGGGTTGTAACCAGGGATAACGTAGCCGGCGCCGAAGTTACCGCCGGGCAGCGCCACCGCCGGGCCGGCGGCCTCACCATTGTCCACGAAGCCGACGGCGTGAGGCTCGAGCGTGAAGGAAGCGCCGCCGTCCGTCGAGACGAACTCGTTGATGCCGTCGAGGTCCGATCCGCCGATAGCGACGTTGAGGACGTAGATGTGGCCCGGCTCGAGCAGCACACTCGGGGGGCCGAAGAACTGGTCGCTGACCGGGTCGGGCACGTCCAAGGTTACGGGGCTGCAGCGGGTCGCGACGCTGGCCAGCTTGCAGAAGCTCAGCTTGGTCGGGCTTTGCTGCCACACCACGTACGCCGTGCCCGACGCGTCCACGGCGACGGCTGGCGGCACGCTCGGGGCGCTCCCGACCGTGACGGGGGTGCTCGTGGCGGTGGTCGGAGGAGTGCTGCTCGGCGGCGCAGCGCTGCTCGGGAGAAGGGCGCCGCTGCTCCCGGGAAGGCCGGTCGCGGTAGGCCCGCCGGTCGCCGCCTGGACACGGGCCTCGGCCCCGCCCAGGCAGACCGCGCGACCGCCGGTGAGGCCCAGGTCGTAGACGCAGTCGGAGAGCAAGTACGGGTTGGTAATGCCTTCGGCCTTGCAGTCGCGCTTGGCGGCGGCGACGGTGGTCGGTGTCAGCGACGCTACAGTCAGCGCCCTGCTCGGGAAGGC
>DATKHZ010000442.1:0-2440 GCA_035509995.1 Acidimicrobiales bacterium
GTGAGAAAAAAAGCGCCTTGGCGCCCGGCGGCAAGGCGAGAGCCCGCTCGACGACCCTATCTGCCCGGGCGGCCACCTGCTCGTCGGTTTCGCCTCCAGGCCAAGGACCGTTCCAGATGTCCCATCCCGCGTGGTTGGCCCGGATCTGGTCGGTGGTCAGGCCCTCCAGCTCGCCGTAGTCCCACTCCACGAGGTCGTTGTCGATCGTGGGCTTGAACCCGGCCAGCTCGGCGGTCCTTACAGACCGCTCGCGGGGGCTCGACTCGACCAACTCGAAATGCTCCGGCCGCAACATCTTGCCGAGCGCCATCGCTTCTTGTTCTCCCGCGGCGGTCAGCGGGAGATCGGTGCGGCTCGTGTGCCGGCCTAAGGCGCTCCACTCGGTTTCGCCGTGCCGCGCGAGCCAGACCACGGGCCCGGTCATAGAGCGGTCATAGAGCGGTCATAAAGGAAATCTGGTCTCGGGGCGCAGGCTGGTCTCCGGGCGCGGTCTGGTCTCGGCGCGCGGGCGCATTCTGGTCTTGGGGCGCCGGTGCTCAGGCATCCCGCTTGGCGAGTGCGTAGCCGGCGATCAGCAACAAGACGACAATGAACAGGGCGAGGTCGGCCGTGCCCACCCACGCCGAGAGCGTGTTAGGCCCATGATCCAGCACGATGAGCCGGCGACCCGCTTCGGTGGGCCAGTACTCACCGATCGGGTTGCTCCAGGAGTTGGGCAGCGCCGACAGGATGCCAGGCAGTATGAACAGGAACGCCACACAAGCCACTATCGCCCCGGCGGTATGGCGCAACAAGGCGCCGGCGCCCAGGCCGAGCAGGCCGACCAAAGTCACGTAAATACCCATCCCGATGACGACCCGGAGCACCAGATGGGTGGTCAGCGAAACGTTCGGATAGGCCGGGTAGGCCGAAATTATGGCGTGGCCGACGAAGAAGTTGATGAAACTCATGACCTCGGATATCACGAACATGGTCACGGAGAAAACGATGACCTTGGCGAGGAGCACCCGGGACCGCTTGGGAGTGGCCAGCAATGTCACTCCTATCAGAGTGCTCGAGTACTCGTTGCTGATCGCCATCACACCGAGGACCATGAACGCAAGCATGCCAATGCCCCAGCCGCCCTGGATGGTATCAAGAGGGCTCGGGAGCGAGCCGTGCTTGAGCTCGCTCGATTCGTTGGCCGCGATCAGGAACGAGCCAAGCGCCGACAGCCCAATTACGATCACCCCAGCTATGGCGAGAGTAATCACCGTCGAGCGCAGCGTCTTGAGCTTGGTCCACTCGGAGCGGAGGGTGTCGACCAGGCTCGGTGGGCCTACCTCGGGGAACCCCGACTTTGCAATTGTTTGCGTGGGGACTTGGGTGGTCATGGGTTGGGTCATGGGATAGCTCCTCCTCCACCGCCATGGAACTCGACGTCGTCTCGCGTCAGCTCCATAAAGACCTCTTCCAGCGATACTTCGACGGCGGCCAGCTCGTGCACCGGCGCCCCCGCCTGGAATGCGATGTCGCCGATGGCGGATGCTTCCAGGCCAGTAACGACAATGGCGCCATCGCCGTTCGTCTCCACCTTCCCGCCGGCAGCTTCGAGGCGCGGGACGACGACCTCGGTCTTGGGGGTGCGGAGGCGGACCACGGTGCCCGAGCTCCTTTTGATCAGATCCTCGACTTCGGAGTCGGCGATCATGTGGCCCCTGCCGATGACGATTACGTGGGACGCCGTTAGCGCCATCTCGCTCATCAGGTGGCTCGAGACGAAAACGGTCCGGCCTTGGGCCGCCAGCCCGTGCATGAGCGTCCGGATCCAGACGATGCCCTCGGGGTCGAGGCCGTTGACCGGCTCGTCGAAGATCAGGACGGGAGGGTCCCCGAGCAGCGCGCCCGCTATCCCTAGGCGCTGGGCCATGCCGAGCGAGAAAGCGCCTGCCCGTCTGTCGGCGACATCGCTTAGGCCTACGAAACCGAGCACTTCGTCGACGCGCTTGACCGGGATGCGGCTCGCCTGGGCGAGGGCCAGAAGGTGGTCCCGTGCCTTGCGCCCGGGGTGGTACGCCTTGGCGTCGAGGACGGCGCCGACTTCACGCATCGGGGCACGCAAGTGTTGGTAGGAGACGCCGTCGACGGTGGCGGTGCCTTTTTCGGGCCGGACGAGACCAAGGATCATGCGCAGGGTGGTGGTCTTCCCGGCCCCGTTCGGGCCTAGGAAGCCCGTCACCCTCCCAGCCTGTACCTCGAAGCTCAGGTTATCGACGGCGATGTTCTGCCCGAAGTGCTTCGTGAGGTTGCGTACCTGGATCAAGACACCGCCCTTTCGAAATGTCTAGCGATTTACGCTACCAGCGATCGAGGTACTTCCTCGAAAGTACGGGTACAGGGAGGGCGGGATTTCGACAGAGCCGTCGGCCTGGCGGTAGGTCTCGACGAGCGCCGCCCAAAT
>DATKHZ010000443.1:0-4602 GCA_035509995.1 Acidimicrobiales bacterium
GTTGGGGACGTTCGGCGTCCGTTCCCCTCCCAGCCATGGCAGGAACGTGACCCCGTCCGAGGGCAGCACGTTTTCTCGCCCGACCCCCAACCAGTCGCTGACGCGGTCGATCGCCACGGTGGCGTTCAGGGTTGCGGTGAGCGGTAAGTAGCGACCATCAGCGCTGGCAAATCCGGCCATGGTCCCCGTTGGGTCAGCGGTCGGTAGCCCGGTAGGAGCGTAGACCGTCCCCGAAGTGCCCAGGGACAAGGCGGCCTCACCCGGGCCTATGTCGAGCGCAAGGGCACCAGCGGCGTTGTCGCCTGCACCGCACGCTACGGGTGCCCCGGCCGGCAAACCGAACCGCTCAGCCGCCGCGCGCGTAACCTGGCCGGCCAGGCCATCGGGCCCGAGCACCGTCGGCAGGTACGCAGCATCCAATTGGACCAGGTCGAGGGCCAGCACGTCGTCCGCATAAGCCTCATCTTTGGGGCTCCACCACCCTGTTCCCGAAACATCGCTTCGGTCTGTCGTCGGCTTCCCGGTGAGCCTGAGGCTCAGGTAATCGTGGGGCAACAAGACTCGGCGGGCGGCCGCTGCAACCTCTGGCTCGGTCCTGCGGAGCCACGCCCAATGGGCGACGGTGAACGAGGTGGTAAGAACCGACCCGACGCGCCTGGCGGCAGCTGCTGGCCCACCCAACGCTGCAACTAGCGCTCGGGCATCCGCAGCGTCTCTGGTGTCGTTCCACAAGGGCGCCTTGCGAAGCGGCCGGGCGGTGCCGTCCAGGACGACCATGCCGTGCTGCTGCGCGGCGATCGATATCGCTGCGACCTGTGCGGCGCACCCCGTTTTGTCGAGTGCGCTCGCCACCGACGCCTCCCAGGCAACGGGGTCGGTCTCGCGTGCTCCGCGATCGCCCTCCACTTCGTGACTGGCAGCCCCCGACGCCACGACGCGGCCGTCATCGAGGTCGACCACCAGGACCTTGGTCGATTGAGTCGAACAATCAACTCCCGCAACGAGCGGCATGGCATGTCCTTTCCCGACGTGCCCCACGGCAGGCGCCGGTAGTGTTCGGGTCAGCTTGGCACGCCCGCTCGCAGAACAGTCGCACACGCCGCGGGCTCACGCGGCGGTACAGGAGGACCTGCGGCGTAACAACCTGGCCGCTCTCGTCCGCAACCTGCATCTGAGCGGGCCGCTCACGCGTTCGCAGCTGACGGCACGGACAGGGCTCAACCGCAGCACCGTTGCGGGCCTCGTCGGCGAGCTGGCGTCCATCGGCTTGGTACGCGAGAGCCCATCGCCGTCCGGGGGCGCTACGGGGCGACCTTCGCTGGTCGTCAGCCTCGACGCTGAGCGGGTCTGGGTGCTCGCCGTCGAGCTGGCTGCGGAGGCTTTGGTCGTCGCCCGGGTCGGTCCCGGAGGCCATCTCCATGAACGTCTCGCCCAGCCCCGCGACACGCGCCGCAAGCTGGCCCCAGCCGACGCCGCCGCCACGATTGGCGCCCTTGCTCGTCAGCTGATGAACCACGCACCAGCCGGCGCCCAGCTCGTCGGGGCTGCGGTCGCAATCCCCGGGATCGTTCGGCGCGGCGAAGGATTTGTGCACCTGGCACCCAATCTCGTTTGGCGGGACGTGCCCTTTGGTGCGCTCCTGTCGGGGCACCTCCCAGACCGCCTCGGCGTTGCTGTTGCCAACGAAGCGGATCTGGGTGCGCTGGCTGAATGCGCCAGAGGCGCGGCGGTCGGCCACCGCCACGTCATCTACGTCTCGGGCAATACGGGCGTCGGAGCAGGCATCGTCGTAGACGGAGCTCTTCTCGCGGGGCGGTCCGGTTACGCCGGCGAGGTTGGCCACATGAAGGTGAACCCGGACGGTCACCGTTGTCGTTGCGGGGCTCGTGGCTGTTGGGAAAGCGAGATTGGGGCAACGGCGATGCTGCGACGGGCCGGTCGCCGCGCTTCTGATGTGCGGGCCGGCGTCTCCCGGGTGCTGTCGGACGCCCAGGTCGGCGACCCGAAGGCATCGAAAGCAGTGAGGGAGACCGGCCAATGGATAGGCCGGGGTGCGGCCAATCTGATCAATATCTTCAACCCGGACCTTGTGGTCTTCGGAGGGGCGCTGCGGAACGTGTACCTGGCAGCCGAGGCGGTCGTCGTACGTGAGCTGCAGCGCCAGGTCCTTCCGCAAGCCGGCGCCGAGGCGGCCGTGGTCGCGGCTGGGCTTGGGGCGGACTCTGTCCTACTCGGCGCAGCCGAGCTGGCGCTCGCCGATTTTCTTGCGGGCCCAATGGACTCGTGGCGGCGGGAGTGTAAAGCCGGGCTGCGAGGCCCCGCAGCCAGGAGGGACGTGTCAGCGAACACCCAAGAGGTGCTCGAGAGCGAGCTGGTCGAGCCGCTCGATGTTGGTCGCCCGCTTGCCCGCCGCGTCGGCGTCGAAGTCCTCGAAGGCTGACCGGTCGCTGAGCAAGTCAGCGAGGGTCTCCCCGGGAGCCATCGTCGGCTGGGAAAGGTCGGGGACCCCGGCTGCAGCCATGGCGTCGGCGACCTCGGGGTCGGCGCGCCACGCCTTTGCCTTGGCTTGGAGGATCAGGTAGGTCCGCATGCAAGCCGCGGCCGACACCCATACGCCTTCGGGGTCTTCGGCCCGGAGGGGCTTGAAGTCGAAGTGCTTGGCGCCCTCGTAGCCGGCAGCTTCGAGAAGGTCGACGAGGAAGAAGGCGCTCTTCACGTCGGCTGCGCCGAAGCGAAGATCCTGGTCGTACTTGAGCCCGTGTTGGCCGTTCAGGTCGATGTGGAACAGCTTTTTGGACCACAGAGCCTGCGCGTACCCGTGCATGACGTTGAGGCCCGCCATGGTCTCATGGCCGACCTCAGGGTTCAGGCCAACCATTTCCGGGTGCTCGAGCTCGTTGACGAAAGCAAGCGCGTGGCCGATCGTCGGCAGCAGGATGTCGCCACGAGGCTCGTTTGGTTTCGGCTCGATCGCAAAGCGCATCGGGTAACCGCGGTCGAGCACGTACGCGCACAGCGTGTCGAAGGCTTCCTTCATGCGGTCGAGGGCGGCGCGCACGTCTTTGGCGGCGTCGGACTCTGCCCCCTCACGGCCCCCCCAGGCGACGTAGATCTGCGCCCCCAGCTCGGCGGCCAGGTCGATGTTGCGCATGGTCTTGCGGAGCGAAAAGCGGCGCACGCTGCGGTCGTTGGCCGTGAACGCCCCCTCCTTGAACAGCGGGTGCGTGAACAGGTTGGTAGTCATCATTTCCACGACGATGCCGGTCTCGTCGAGAGCGGCCCTGAACCGCTTGATGGCCGCCTCTCGAGCGCTCTCGTCCGACCCGAACGGGATCAGGTCATCGTCGTGAAATGTCACCCCCCACGCACCGATCTCCGCCATCCGGCGCACGGACGCAACCGGGTCGAGCGGTGCCCGGGTGGCGTCGCCGAAGGGGTCCCGGCCCTGCCAACCGACCGTCCACAAACCGAAGCTGAAGTGGTCCTCTCGCTTTGGCAAAAAGGGATCGCTCATCAGTGCCTCCATGTTTTGTCGTGACCAACAACATTTGTCGTTATCAACAACAAACCCTACACCAGGGCGGCGCCTGGTCGCTCGGGGCCCCTGCCCTACCAGCTCCTCAACGAGATCACAGAAACGGTGGCAAACTGAGCGCCGTGACGAACTCAGCGATGGTTGGCTCCGTCCCTCCGGGCGCCAGCTATACGGTAACGGTTCGCGTCTTGGCGCCGCCCCACCCGGCGCTGTTGTCGCGCCTGGCCCAGGCGGTCACATCGACCGGGGCAGTCGTGGTCGGTATGGACCTGGTAGAGGTGGCCGCCGCTGGGACCACGGTCGACCTGACCCTACAGGCGGCCAGCGAGGAGCACGTTGCAGCGGTCACCAAGGCTCTGGAGAGCCAGTCCCGGGTCCGTCATGTCTCCGACCGAATTTTTCTGTACCACCTCGGCGGCAAGATCGAAGTGACCCCGCGGGTGGCCGTACGCACCCGCCAGGACCTGTCCATGGCGTACACCCCGGGCGTTGGCCGCGTGGCCAGCGCCATCGCCCGCCGGCCTGCTGATGCATGGGCCCTCACGGCAAAGGGCACGTCTGTGGCGATCGCCACAGACGGGAGCGCGGTCCTCGGGCTGGGGGCGCTCGGGCCCCTCGCGGCTCTCCCGGTCATGGAGGGCAAGGCGCTGATCTTCAAGCATTTTGCCGGCGTCAACGCGTACCCCATCTGCCTTGACACCCATTCGACGGAAGCGCTCATCGACGCCGTGGCTGCTGTCGCCCCTGGCTTTGGCGGCATCAACCTCGAGGACATTGCTGCACCCGCATGCTTCGAGGTAGAGGCGGAGCTGCAGCGCCGCCTGGACATCCCGGTCTTCCATGACGACCAGCACGGGACGGCGATCGTCGTGATGGCGGCAGTGTTGAACGCGTGCCGTCTCACGGGCCGCAGCCTCCGGGACCTGCACGTCGTCCTGGTCGGGATAGGGGCGGCTGGTACTGCAATAGCCGAGGCCCTGCTCGACGCAGGGGTGCCCGACCTCATCGCGTTCGACCGGGACGGGGCCCTCACCGAAGGGCCGGCGTCACCTCCGCACCACGCCCGG
>DATKHZ010000444.1:0-2440 GCA_035509995.1 Acidimicrobiales bacterium
TCGCCGAGCAGATGGGATGGGCCGTACCCGCGACCTGACCGGCCGCCGGCAACCCGCCCGCCCCGGGCCGACTTCATTGTATATCATGCCATATCAGGGGATAATCCCTGGTGTTCTCGGCCGCGAAATGCCATCTACGGACTAAAAGGCGCGCTACGCAACAAAAAATGTCCGTAGAAGCGCCGAGGACGGTTGTCGACCCGTCTCCAAGCCCAGATAGCACCGATCCGATCCGAGGGAGGTCGAGGAAATAGGGCGAAACGTGCGGCCAGGAGACGAGCTTCGTTCCTGTTAGGCGAGCTCGTCTCCAGACGTACGGTCTTCGCCCCCGCAGCCAGGCTGGCGCGGGCTCGGCTCAGTTGCCCGGGGCCAGCGCCTCCGCCTCGTCGAGGGCTTGAGCCAGCGTGTGCCACGACAGGGTGGCGCACTTGATCCGGACCGGGAACTTCACGACTCCCTGAAGTGCCTCGAGGTCCCCCAGGGCGACCCCTTCGTCAGCGGCGACTTCGGCCCCGGTGCGCTCAGGGCCGGTTTTGTCGCCGTCACCGCTGCCGTCACTGCCACCTGGCCCGTCCAACTGCTGCACGTGGAGCGACATCATGGCCCGGAACGTCCGGATTGTCGAGCGGGCCTGAGCGACCGTCTTGCCCTTTACGGCAGCAGACATCATGGAAGCCGAGGACTGCGAGATGGAGCAGCCTTGGCCGGTTATTTTCAGGTCGGCGATGACGCCGTCGTCCACGTCGAGGAAAACGACGATCTCGTCGCCACAAAGCGGGTTGAAGCCCTCGGTCCGGACCGCAGGCGGCGACTCTAGCTCGCCTCGGTTGCGAGGGTTGCGGTAGTGGTCGAGGATTATTTCCCTGTAAAGGTCTTCAAGTCCTGGCATGACAGCTCCGAATGCTACGGTTTTTCAGCCGAAAAGGGCGTCGGCCGCGGCGATGGCGTCCACGAGCGCATCGACATCGGCCTCGTCGTTGTAGACCGAGAACGATGCCCGCGCAGTGGCACCAACCCCGAGGCAGCGCATTAGCGGTTTGGCACAGTGGTGGCCGGCGCGCACGCAGACCCCCACCTCGTCGAGCACCTGGGAGAGGTCGTGGGCATGGATGTCCTTGTACGAGAAGCTGACGATCCCCGCACGGGTTGCTTTGGGGGGAGGGCCGTAGATGACGATGTCGTCACCGTAGCGTTCCTTGAGGGCCTTCATGGCGTAGGAGGTCAGGGCCTGTTCGTGGGACCGGACCGCTCCCATCCCGAGGCCCCGGAGGTAGTCGATGGCGACGCCGAGCCCGATGGCTTCGGCGATCGGTGGGGTGCCGGCCTCGAACTTCCAGGGGATGTCGTTAGTGGTGAACCCGTCGAGGCGCACGTCGCGGATCATCTCGCCCCCGGTCAGGAACGCAGGCATCGCTTCGAGCAGCTCGCGCTTGGCCCAGAGGGTGCCGATCCCGGTTGGCCCGAGCATCTTGTGGCCGGTGAAGGCCACGAAGTCGGCCCCCAGGCCGAGTACATCGGTCGGCAGGTGGGGGACATATTGGGCGCCGTCCAGGAGCACGAGCGCGCCGGCGGCGTGAGCGGCGTCTACCAATGTGCGCACCGGCGGGAGAGTGCCGAGCACATTAGAAGCGGCGGTGACCGCCAGCAATTTGGCGCCGTCGAGTACCTGGACGAGGTTGTCGAGGTCGAGCGTGCCGTCGTCGCCGAGACGCAGGAAACGGAGCTCGGCGCCCTTTTCCTCACGAAGTTGCAGCCAGGGGACAAAGTTGGCATGGTGCTCGATCTCGGTCGTCACCACCACGTCGCCCGGGCCGATGTTCTTGCGTCCCCATGAGTAGGCGACGAGGTTGATGGCCTCGGTGGCGTTCTTCGTGAACACCACTTCGTCTGGTGAGCTCGCGCCTATGAAGCTGGCCACTTTTGCCCGAGCTTCCTCGTAGAGCCTCGTGGCTTCCTGAGCTATCTCGTAGACGCCCCTGTGGACGTTTGCGTGCGTGGTCTCGTAGTAGCGGGACATCGCTTCGATCACGGCCAGCGGCTTTTGTGCGGACGAGGCCGTGTCCAGGTACACGAGACGCTTGCCGTGCACAACGCGCTCCAGGATCGGGAAGTCCTTTTTTATGCGGGCAACGTCGAGCGGTGCAGCGAGCGAGCTCACCTCCATGCTTCGTAGCCCTCCTCTTCGAGCCGGCGAGCCAGTTCCGGGCCGCCGCTTTCCACGATGCGCCCGTTGACGAGCAGGTGCACCGCGTCCGGCGCTAGAAGGCTCAGGATCCGCTGGTAATGGGTTATGAGCAGCACGCCCAGGCGGGGCCGGGCGGCGCGCACTTCGCCGACGCCGGAGGCCACCACTTTTAGCGCGTCGATATCGAGGCCCGAGTCAGTTTCGTCCAGCACCGCCAGGTCGGGTTCCAGGACTGCCATTTGGAGCACCTCGTTG
>DATKHZ010000445.1:0-4726 GCA_035509995.1 Acidimicrobiales bacterium
ACCCGCTCCCCGAAGCCCGTGATTATGCCGACCTGATGCTCGCCGAACTGCGCAAAGTGATCCCCTCCTGGGTGCGCCGCGTGGACGTGGCGGACAGGGGTACCGCCTGGTCCGAATACATGGAGAAGAACAGCGCCGCCATGGCCGACCTGGCTTCTACGGTTTTCGGCTCCGACGGCGCAGACGAGACCGGGGCCGGCGGCGTCGGCTCGTCGGCCACCGATGGGCCGGACGTGAAGCTCGTCGACTGGGATCCCGACGCAGAGTCCAAGGTCGTGACCGCAATGCTTTACCCCTACACGCATCTTTCTGAGGAGGAGCTCGGAAGGCGCGTCGCCGAGATGACGGTGCCAGAACGTATGGAGGTGATGGGCCGCTACGCCGGCGAACGCACCAACCGCAGGCACAGGCCGGGCCGGGCCCTGGAGCGTAGCTCGTACCGTTTCGACGTCGTGTCGGACTACGGGGCCTTCCGGGACCTTCAGCGTCACCGTCTGCTCACCATCGAATGGCAGGCCCTCACCCCTTATCACGGCTACACAATGCCCGAAGCGGTCACCGAGGCCGGCGCTGCGGGGGCGTACGAGGAGGCGATGGGCCGTTCGGCTTCGCTGTACGAGGCTCTCGAGGACCATTTCGGCGCGACCGTCGCCGCCTACGCCGTCACGTTGGCCCACCGAGTCCGCTACAGCGTCCAGATGAACGCCAGGGAAGCGATGCACATGCTCGAGCTCCGCACGACGCCTCAGGGCCATCCCGAGTACCGCAAGGTCTGCCAGAAGATGCACCGCCTGATAGCCGACGAGGCTGGCCATCCCGCGCTCGCCGCCATGATGAGCTTCGTGGACCACTCCGATTACGACGACGACGGGCTCGGCCGGTTGCAGGCCGAACGACGCGCCGAGGCTCGCCGGCAGGGCGAGGCACGCTAGCCCGCAGGGCGAGGCACGGTGGCGGTAGGCCCGCGAGGCACGCTAGCCGGCAGGGCCAGACGGGCTCCCCGGCAGATCCAGGCGTGGTTAGGTGTGGTTAGGTGCTGTCGAGCCTGCGCCTCGGGCCGGCAGGATATTTTGCACGTCGCTGAGCAGCTTGGACGTACAAAATGGCTGCTAGAAGCCTAACGGCGGCATTTGATGGGAGCGGCGAGGTGCGTAATGATGACCGCAGGCCCTGCGCGGTGACAGCCTGCAGCGCCACGGCCAGGAGGCCCGGGGAGCTAAGTAGACAACGACATCAGCACTGCCGGTGGGCAACCGTCGGGCGTGCGTTGGCGGCACCAAAGGCCCCCGGGCCGACCTGCATTTTGTGGTTTGCGATAGGTCACCGCGCCATGCGTCCGTGCTCGGTCTTCGTGGGCGGTCTGTCGCTGGGTGCCCCGTCACGTCTTCGGCCACTGGCTCCGCGACGTCATCGCAGACGCCGACTGGTGCGTTGCTCCGGGTTCGCTTAGCATGCCGCGCCGCTAAGGCGCGATACGTGCCATCCTGTGTGCTTGAAATGCTTGCTGAAGGAAATGTGCCAATGCCTGACGATGACGACTTCGACGACGAGCTGCTCGAGGAGCCCGTCATGCCCGACGACCTCGACGAAGAGGACCTGGAGCTCGACGACGAAGAACTAGGCGAAGAGGACCTCGACGACGAAGGTGACCTTGACGTTGGCGAACCCGACGAGGCCGAAGTCGAAGAGGTTGACGTGGAGGGCGACACACTCCTTGTCAGCGACGACGAGGAGGAGTTCGAGGACGAAGACGAAGAGGATGGCGACGACGTGGAGGCCAGCCTGGACGTCATCTTGAAGTCGCGCCTCGTTGTATCGGAGACCGATGAGGACGAAGACGAGGAGGAAGAGGAGGAGGAAGAGGGGGCTGAAGGCGACGAACGAGGGGAGACGGCGACACGCGTGTTGCCGAAGCAACCCGGTGAGTTCGTTTGCCAGTCCTGCTTCCTCGTGAAGCACCAGAGCCAGCTGGCTGACAAGGAACGCCAGCTCTGCCGGGACTGCGTCTGAGGCCCGCCGCTCCACACGAGCCCCGGCGCAGCAGGCCGTGCACCGTATTTGGGCGGGTGGGCGCTACGTTGGGTGGATGCCCGAGCCCGATGCCGACAAGTCCACGGCCGAACGTGTCTTGGACCTGGCGTTTTATGCCCCACTGGGCCTAGCTTTCAGCGTCGCAGAGGCGTTGCCTGGTCTGGCCCGCAAGGGCCGCTCCAGGCTCGGCCCGCAGATGGTGCTGGCCCGGACGGTTGGCCAGCTCGCAGTGCAGCAGGGCTACCGCCAACTGGTCGGGATCGTGACGACGCCAGGGACCAACCCTTTCAGCCCGTTCAGCTCACCGAGACCCGCCGCGGCGACTCAGAAGGCTGCCGCCCCGACAGCAACCGCCTCCCTGGACTTGGGAGGACTTGATGCGCTTGATGCGCTTGACTCGCTTGAAGAGCTTGACGCTCCAGACGAGTTTGCCGAGCCTGACGCCCCCGTCGCCGTGGTCGTCCCGTTGCCGCCCTCCCGCTCCAACTCGGGCCGTCACCGCAGCGCCCGCGCACCGCAAAAACATGTGGCGTCCGAGCTGGCGATACACAGCTATGACTCTTTGTCAGCGCCCCAGGTGGTCCAGCGCCTCGCGGGGCTCTCCCGAGACGAGGTAGCGGCTGTGCGGGCATACGAGGCCGCTACGAGAGCGCGCCGGACAATACTCGCCCGAGCCGAACAGCTCCTGGGTTGACGCTTCCACCAGGAGCAGCGACAGCTTGCGCTCGGCTTGCCCTTGAAGCGGACATCGAGCGCCTGGTCGAGCTGTACAACGCCGCGGTCAGTGAGTTGAGCGTGATGAGGGGCGGCCGAGTCCTGATCGGCCTGAACGGGCGTGATGGCTCTCTGGACAGCTCGTTCCGGCGGCAGCTCACGGCTCCCGGAGAGTTGGTCGTGGTGGGTTCGTTGAGCGGGGGAGTGGACGGCGCTGAGAGCGCCGGCGATGTCGTCGGTTACGGCACTTGCCGCTTGCTGGAGCTATCGGACGGGCAGCGTGTGGGGTCGGTCGAGGACCTGTACGTCGATCCTCTCCTCCGCCGGCACGGGGTTGGCCGGGCGATGGCCGATCGCATGGTCAGCTGGTGCGTGGAACAGGGTTGCATCGGTGTCGATGCCAACGCCCTCCCCGGGAGCCGGGCCGTGAAGAGCTTTTTCGAGGCCGGGCGCTTCACGGCGCGCTTGCTCGTCATGCACCGGCCGTTGCCGCCGCCGTGATCGTCTAGCTCTGCCGCGCGCGACGCGCGAAAAGTGCGCCAAACCCATGGGAAAAGGGCCGCGACGTCTGGTCGAACTGTCGACGTTCACCGATCGCCTGGCGCGACTTTTGATGGTTCTTCTTCGGAGACGGCGGGACCGGACGCTCGCGAGCACGGCGGTTCATTGCCTGGAGACGAGGAGTGCCGTCTTGTCTGACAGGCCCGGGGTCAGACTGAGATGCGGAACGCCTCAACCCCGCCCTGTGTGGGTACCAGCAGCATTTGGTCCCCAACTCCCGGGGTGGCGAAATGGTTGAGCGAGCCGGTCGCACGCTCCACCACCGTCTGGCCCGTACCCGGGTTCATGCCGTAGAGCTTTCCGTTGTCCCAGTCGAGCGCCCATACCAGCCCCGCTGCCACGATCGGAGGACCGTTGGGCGAGCCTGTCGAAGACCACACCCTCTTGAAGGACATCGTCGACGCGTCGATCTGGAGCGCCACGGTCCCACCTCCGCACGGGGCATAGATGAGAACTCGTGCCTTGTTCGGGCTACCGAGCACGTCCGATGCGTCAGCACCGAAAACTCCGCCGCCGGTGCACACCTCCCCGGTGAAGGCGCCCTTCCCAATCCCCCCGAGGTGGCCCTCCCGCATGAGGTAACCGTAGCTCGCGTTTTGCGCGGGCTTTCCAGCAATGAAGAGGAGCGAGGTGCCAGGCACCTGAATGGGACCGCCGGACCCCAAGTCCCAATCCTCGTCGTTCAGCTTCACCCAGTTGCTCGGTGCCCAGTACCCAAGGCGTCCCAGCGATGGCGAGAGCTCGACCACCGAGTTCCCCTCGTCAAAGTGGGCAACGCTGTTCGAGCTCCCGTTACCGGTCGCGACATAAAGGTCACCTTGCGGGGATACCAAGGCTCCATTTGTCTCCCATATGGCACCCTCGCGCTGGGTGGGAACCTGGTAGCTCTGCAGGGGGCCCTTGCCTGACTCCGGTAGGTCGACCAGATAGCCGTGGTACTGCCCGCAGTCTCCGATAAGGCCGCCGAAGGGGACGTATAAGCGGCCGTCCAGGAGGGTGACCGCAGGGCGCTGCTGTTCTGCGGGGACGTAGTAGAAGCTGCCGTTGTTGCCGTGCGGTGGGTCGATGTCCCGGTGCCAAAGCTCGTGGTGAGTGACGAGCGAGATCGCAACCAGCCAAAACTGGATGTGCTCCCAGTCCGCTCGGCCAGCGGTCTCGGTCTCCTCGGCAAGAAAGATCTCGTTGGTCGAGGGGTCGATCACCGGGGTCCCGGTGATCCCCAGGGGGTTGATGTTCCCGCAGCCCGAGTTCAGGGTGGGCGCGGAGTCGACCACCGAAAAAAGGCTCACAGCGGCGCCCACATGAAGCTTCCAGAGGACATGACCAGTCGTGGCTGAAATGGCGTACAGGCTGTCGTTCTCGGTGCCCACATAGACGGTGGAGCCGTAGACCAGTGGCTCCCCAAAGACGGCACCGTCAA
>DATKHZ010000446.1:0-3199 GCA_035509995.1 Acidimicrobiales bacterium
GCCGGGCTGCCGAGCGGTCTGATGGACCAGCTGGCAGTGCTCGAGGGCCGGGCAGGTGCGGCAGTACTTATCGACTTCTTATCGCTCCAAACCGAACAAGTACCGGTGGGCCGCGGCCCGCACGTCGTCATAAACACCAGGGTCGAGCACACAAACGCCGCCGGAGCCTACGCCGACCGTAGGAACGCTTGTGAAGAAGCGGCCCGGGAGCTCGGGGTGCGGTCTCTCCGCCAAGCCACACTCGAACAGGTCGAGCACAAATTACATGGCGAACTGCTGAGGCGTGCCCGCCATGTGGTCACCGAGAACGCTCGCGTCCTCGAAACCGCAGCACGCCTGCGAAGCGACCAACCGATCGGCGACCTGCTGATCGCCTCTCACGGTTCTTTACGCAATGATTACGAGGTTTCCTGCCCCGAACTTGACCTCGCCGTCGATGTCGCACTCGCCAGCGGCGCTGACGGCGCGAGGTTGACGGGCGCCGGGTTCGGGGGTTGCGCGATCTCCGTTGGGGCACACGCGGAGGATCTCGTAGCGCCAATGTCAGAAGCTTTCGAGTACGAGGGCTTTATGCAACCAGAGGTTTTTGCAGTTATCCCAACCGAGGGGGCGGGTCGCCTAGCGTGAACTGCTGTCGTAGGGCGCGTGCAGGCTGGCGGGGCGCTACGTTTGGTGAGTGGTCACTGCCTTTGTCCTGATGGACGCTGAGCCGGCCCGCGTCGCCGAGCTGGCACAGGAGGTCGCCGCTGTCGAGGGGGTCGCAGAGGCCTACTCGGTGGCTGGCCACGCCGACATCGTCGCTGTCGTCCGGGTACGCCATATCGAAGACTTGGCTGGAGTTGTGACCGGACGGCTGCACCGGCTTCCCGGCGTCACCGACACGCGCACGCTTGTGGCGTTCCAGTCCTATAGCCGCAAGGATCTCGACGAGATGTGGGAGCTCGGCGCCGAATAGTGCTTTCGCTCGAAACCAGCGCCGGGCGAGGGCCTGCCTTTGGCCGTACCATCGGTTCATGGAGTTGCTGCTGCTGGTGCTCTTCCTCGTCCTGTTCGTGCCCGTGGCCTTCATGCTGGCTCTCGCCACCTGGGGCGCTCTTGGCGTTTCTTCGTTGCGCCGCGCCAACAAGGTCGTGCCAAGCCGCTCCGCTATACCGGCTCCGCTGCGCTGGCTGTGGAGCCCCAGCCCCGCTGCGGTGCTCCACCGCCGGCTGCGCGCAGCGTGCGCACTGGCCGGCTCGGTCGAGGGCTCACTCCCGAGAGACCGGTGGCCAAGACGCAGGAAGGAGCCCGTGACCGACGGGATCGTGAACCTGGCACGCGAGGTCCTCCAGGAGGCCGTGGAACTGGACCGTCAGCTCCAGTCGACGAGCTTGCTGCCGCGGGGCGTCCCGAGGGACCAGGCCCTGGCCGCGCTCGACTATCAGGTGAGAGGGCTCGAGGACGCGGCCCGCCGCGTCCGTCGCCTCGCGACCAGACGAGCCCAGCTCGCCCGCCCCGCCGGTCCCGCTACTCTCAACCTCGACGAGAGGATCAGTGCGATGGAAGCGGCTCTTGGTGAGCTCACCCCGCGCCCTCCCGGCGGCTAGCCGGACCTCTGAGCAGGCTCGCTGAGCGGGCTCCCCCGGCTGGGGCCAGTCACGACGTACGCGCACCTTCTTCCTTTGAGAGCTCGACCAGACGGTCGAGGCAGGCGTGGGCTCGCCCGCCATCGAGCGACTCTGCCGCCAGCAAGAGACCCTCCTCGAGGTCGCCTGCCTCTCCGACCACGACCAGCGCACCGGCCGCGTTCAACAACACGATGTCGCGCTGTGGGCCTTTGGAGCCCGCAAGTACGTCGTGGGCCGCCCGTGCGTTCACCGCAGGGTCGCCACCCATGAGCTCCTCGGGCCGTGGCCGCTCCAGCCCCAGAGCGGCGGGGTCGACCACGAAGGTCCGGACGTCGGATTCACCGGCAACCCACTCGACAACCGTCGACGGGGCAACCGTCGAAAGCTCGTCGAGGCCGTCATGGCCGTGGACGACCCACGCGCGCTCAGAGCCGGCCGCTCCGAGCACCCTGGCCAGGCGCTCCGCAACCCGGCCATCGCCCACCCCTACCAGCTGGTAGCGCGCTCTACCCGGGTTGGCCAGCGGGCCAAGGAGGTTGAACGCAGTCGGGACACCGAGCTCCCGTCGGGTTTGGACGACGTTGCGCATCGCCGGGTGATAGCGGGGCGCGAAACAAAAACCGATCCCGGCCTGCTCTATGCATCGGGCGACGGAGGCAGGCGGCAGGGTGATCTCGACACCCAGGGCCTCGAGCACGTCGGCTGACCCCGTGCGCGATGACGCGGCACGACCACCGTGCTTGCAGACCGGCACGCCAGCTCCCGCAACAACGAGGGCGGCGATCGTCGAAACATTGATGGTCCCGGCCCGGTCGCCGCCCGTCCCGCAGGTGTCCACGAGCCTGCTGGAGAGCTCGTGCGGAAGGGGGACCGTCTCAGCAACCTCGAGCATGGCCCGCAACATGCCCGTCAGTTCTTCAGATGTCTCCCCCTTGCACCGGAGGCCGAAAATAAAAGCCGCTATCTGCGAAGCGGTCGCCGTGCCTTCCAGGATCTCGCGCATCGCCGCCGCGGCTTCGGCTGACGTGAGGTCCTGGCCGGCTCCGAGGCGGCCGAGCATGCCCGGCCAGCCCCCGATGTCGACCAGTGAGAGCTTGACCCCTGGTTCGTTTTCCCCCGGACCGCGCACGTCCCTACGGTACTAACTGAGGCGGTGAGGCGGCGGCTCTTGAGGGCGCTCGCGCCAGTCGCTAACGTCCTCACGACCAGAGGCCAACCAGGGAGCCAGCCATCAGCATCCTCGTGATCGACATAGGTAGCAGCGCGGTAAGGGCAGGCGTCGTCCGACCCGACGGGGCCCTCAGCTCGAAACGACAGGTCGACCTCGCGCCCCAGCACCCCTTCCCCGGCCTCGTCGAGCTTGACGGCGCCGCGATCGCGGGCGCGGTTCTGGAAGTGGCGCGCGCGTGCCTGGCGGAGGTGGGGCAGGTCGCGGGCGTCGCCGTCACGAACCAGCGAGGCTCGACCATCGTCTGGGACGCCACCACCGGCGAGCCCGTCGGCCCCGCCCTCAGCTGGCAGGACTTACGCACCGCCGGTACCTGTCTCGAGCTTCAGGCCGAAGGCCTCCGGCTGGCGCCCAACGAGTCGGC
>DATKHZ010000447.1:0-3764 GCA_035509995.1 Acidimicrobiales bacterium
TCGAGGGTGAGGGACCCCTCCTGCATCTTGGCCGCCGCCTTGGCGGCCACGTCCTGGTCGTAGCTCTGCTCGGCCTTCTCGATCAGGGTGAGGACATCGCCCATGCCGAGGATCCGCCCGGCCATACGGTCAGGGTGGAAAACCTCGAAATCCTCTAGCTTTTCGCCGGTGGACGCAAACGCGATCGGCTTTCCAACGACTTCTTTTACCGATAACGCCGCACCGCCCCGAGCGTCCCCGTCGACCTTGGTCAATATGACCCCGTCGAGCTCGAGGGTTTTATGGAACGCCTCCGCTGTAGTTACGGCGTCCTGGCCCGTCATGGCGTCGATAACGAGGAACGTGTAACGCGGTTGGACTGTCGCCGAAATCTGGCGGACCTGCTCCATCAGCTCTGTGTCAATGGACAACCGGCCAGCGGTGTCGACGATCAGCACGTCACGTCCTACGCGGATGGCTTCGGCCAAGCCCTTTTTGGCGACGGTCACGGGGTCCGACGGGTCTGAGTACACCGGGACGTTGACCTGCCGGCCGAGGACGCGCAGCTGCTCGACCGCAGCGGGGCGCTGGAGGTCGGCCCCGACCAGTAGCGGGTTGCGACCTTGCTGCTTGAACCAGCGTGCGAGCTTGGCGGCGACGGTCGTCTTCCCGGCACCCTGCAGGCCTGCAAGGAGCACCACCGTCGGGGGCCTTGACGCGTAGGTGATCTTCAGCGCGATGCCGCCGAGGATCCTTACGAGCTCGTTGTTGACTGCCTTGATCACCTGCTGGCCCGGGGACAGGCTTCGCGAGATCTCCGCTCCTACCAGTTCCTCACGCAGGCGCCCGATAACGTCTCGAACTACCAGCAGGTTTACGTCGGCCTGCAGCAGCGCCATGCGGATCTCCCGCAGGGCCTCGTCGACGTCCTCCTGGTTCAGCCGGCCGCGCCCACGCAAGCGCGTGAAAATGCCTTCGAACCGGTCAGAAAGAGCCTCGAACATTTAGCCAGCCATGCTACCGGCCCGCCGGACCAGACCCTTGTGAGCCGGCCTTGTGGGATCGTACTAATTATGAGGTAGTTTCATGTTATTCTGATGCTCGCCCTGTTTGACCAGCAATTCGGCGTGGCCGCCTATGACCAGCTTCGCGCCCTTGGGCTTAGCCGTCACCGGATCGCAGTGGCAGTCGACAGCGGTTGGCTCGTGCGCCAGGGCCGTTGGCTGGTGCTAAGTACGCAATGGACGGCCGAAGGGCCCGGGCCGGGACAACGGGAGGCCCAGTGGCGCCACGACCTGTACTCGGCCATTTTTTCTTGCTCGCCGCGCGTGAGAGCGACCGTCGTGTGCTTCCGCCGCACTGCAGCAGCCCTTTGGGGCCTCGACGGTGTCGAGCCTGGCTTTGTGGAGCTCGCCGTCACGTCCGGTCGTCCGAGCTCGGGAACCTTGTACCGGCCACGGAGCTTCGAGCCGGCCGCGCTCGCTGACCTCGACGGCCTGCGCGTCACATCGGTCACACGCACTCTGCTCGACCTCGGCCAGGTTGTCGGCCCCGAAATAGTCGAGCGGGCGCTCGAGTCGGCGCTCCGCAAGGGTCACGTCTCGGTTGACGCCCTGGTTGAGGCGGTTGCTGCCGTCCCGCGTCTGCGGGGGGCGGGCGCGCTCCGCTCGGTTCTTGCCAGTCGTCCGCCGGGAGCGCCCCCTACGGAGAGCGACGCCGAGACCCTGTTCCTACAGCTCGCTCGCCGGGCGGGTTTGCCCGAGCCACTCCGACAGTTCTCCGTTCCCACCAGCGAAGGAGCATTCCGGCTCGACTTTGCTTGGCCGCTTCGTCGCGTTGCCGTGGAGATCGACGGAGCAGCCACCCACGCTTCTCGCGAGGCGCTCAGCCGCGACCTACGTCGGCAAAACCGGCTTCTGCTGTCGATGGTGCCAGCGGGTTGGGCGCTCCTACGCTTCACGTGGGACGACCTGGTCGACCCGCGCTTCGCCGGTCAAGTGGTCGATAAATTGCGCGAGGCGTGGGTCATCGGCCTCAACCAGGCGCCCTCCACCTCCCTGTCGCCCTCCACCTCCCCGCCAGCCGCAAACTTTTCATGGCGGTGACCGATCCGTTCCGCCAGCGACCGCATCACTGACGCTGGTGCAAAGAAATCGACGTGGCGGTGACCGATCGAGCCATCGCGAACCCACGTTTGCGGTTTTCGGCGCCGGCCGCCTCCATTTCACCCTCGCCGGGCCTCGAACCGGCCTGGCGGCACCGGCGGCGGCACAGGCGGTGGCGCCTCGCTTGGCCGGAAAGTGCCCGGCTGACCTAACCTGCCCGCATGAGCGCGGCCGTGGTGGGAACTTCGCCGGCCGCAGCGAAGCAACTGCCCACCGGCCCCGAAAAGGTCAAGGCCGTGCGCCAGATGTTCGACGCCATCGCCGAGCGCTATGAGCTCGTAAACGCCATCGTGTCGCTCGGGATGGACCGGGGTTGGCGGCGCCGCTGCATCGATGCTCTCGAACTGCCGGTTGGTTCGGTTGTCCTCGACGTCGCTTGCGGTACGGGGGACCTCTGCCGTGAGCTCGACCGCCGTCTCCTGCGCCCAGTCGGGGTTGACCTCTCCTCCGGCATGCTCGCACACGCCCGCGCGCCCGGCCCCTTGGTCCACGCCGATGCCCTTTTCAGCCCGTTCCGGGCAGCCGCCTTCGATGGCACCGTAAGCGGCTTCGCCCTGCGCAACGTCACCGACATCGGGGCGCTGTTCGTCGAACTGGCCCGCGTCACCCGTCCCGGCGGGCGCATCTCGCTCCTCGACCTCGCTGAACCCGAGGCTCAGGTGTTGCGGCTGGGCCACCGCCTGTGGACGAACTATGCAGTGCCGCTCGTCGGATCTGCGCTGTCCGACGCAGCTGCATACCGGTACCTGCCCCGCAGCTTCGCCTACCTTCCGCCAGCCTCTCGGGTTGTCGAGCTGCTCGAGCAAGCGGGCTTCGGTGCCGTCGAACACGAGCTCCTGTCCGGTGGCATAAGCCAGCTCTACATTGCGACCCGAAAGCGCCAGGTCGGGACACCATGACCCTCACAGCCCGCGAACAAAGGGGCGGCTCGGCCCGGCACAAGCGTGCTCTCCAGGCGGCCGGACGGGTTGTGTCTACGACACTCGAGATCGACGCCAAGTTGCTTCCCGGGCTGGTCCGGGCGGCAGGCTACGACGGGCGGCGCCTGTGGACCCGCGCCGATGCCAGCCTGCTCGGATTGGGCGAAGCCCTCCGGCTACCTCTGCCGGCCGGCTGGGCTGCACCCGAGCGCACATCGCTCGTCAACGATGTCCTGGCGGCTATCGCGTCTCACGACGATCTCGGCCTTCCCGGCTGCGGGCCCGTCGCCATCGGGGCGCTCCCCTACGACCCGGCCTCCGGAGGCCACCTGGTGATCCCCCGGCTCGTCCTTGGCCGCCAGGGTGCCAGGAGCTGGGCCACGCTCATTGAGCCCCGCGGGCGCACAGGGCCCGACCTGCGTCGCGCCGTTCAGGACGAACTGGACGAGCTACGGCACGAGCCCCCCCTCGAGACCCTCCCCGATGGGTTCGAGCTCGCAGCTTGCATCCCTCACGACGAGTGGAAGCAGCTCGTCGCCAAGGCAGTTGGAGAAATGGAGGGCGGTTCACTGGCCAAGGTCGTCCTGGCCCGCCAAGTCGAGGTGCTTGCGAACCGGCCCTTCGTCCTACCTGAGGCCCTTGCCAGGTTGGCCTCGCTGTACCCCTCCTGCACGGTCTTCCACGTCGAAGGCTTCATCGG
>DATKHZ010000448.1:0-3913 GCA_035509995.1 Acidimicrobiales bacterium
TCTTCGCGAAAATGCCTTTGGCCCGCCACGACCGGTCCGGAGGCCTGCGCCCTGATCCGCAGCCCAAGAGCGGTAGGATTTAAACGTGCCACGAGCCAGGGAGGCGCAACCTCCAAGTACCAAACCGCCTCGTGCTGGAGAGGCTGGTGACCGGCAGGCGGGCAAGGGGCATGGCCTAGATGCGAGTTCTGGCGGCTCGGAAGGCAACGTGCTCCATCTTTCGTCGCTGCTCGGGATTCCCGTAACTGGGCCTGATGGCCACAACGCCGGGAAGTTGGCCGATGTCATCGCCCGCTTGGCTGGGGCTAGCGGTGAGAGCGCCACTGGCACCTGGCACCCCCTGGTCACGGGGCTGGTGGTCGATTTCGAAGGCCACGAGAGGTTTGCCCACGCGTACCAGCTCCTGAGCCTCGACAACGAAAGCGCGAGGCTCTCGGTTGACCCGCAGGAACTGGGTTCGTTCGAGCGGCGCCCCGGGGAGATGCTGTTGGGCCGCGATCTACGCTCCAGGCACTTGATCCATCTCGAGGGTGCTCGTCTCGTGCGGGCCAACGAGATCGAGCTCGCCAGGGTCGGGACGACCTGGCAGGTGATGGGCGTGGACATCGGCTCGCGCCCGGTATTGCGAAGGCTTCTACCGAGGAGGGCCCGTCACCTGGTTAAGGCGGGTCGTGTGGTCGACTGGTCCGATATCGAGCCGTTCGTCGCTCACGTTCCGACGGCTCGCCTGCAGATCCCGTTCCGCAAGCTGCGGCGGATGCACCCGGCCAAGCTCGCGGACCTTGTGGAGGCAGCATCGCATGATGAGGGCGAAGAGATTATAAGAGCGGTCGGCGTCGACAGGGAGCTCGAAGCCGACGTCTTTGAGGAGCTTGACACCGAGCACCAATTGGAGTTCCTCCGGGCGCGCTCGGACGAAGAGGCCGCCAGGCTGCTTTCCGTGATGGCCCCCGACGACGCCGTCGATCTCCTCACCGAGCTCGACCAGGAACGACGCCTCCCGATCCTGCAGCGCCTGCCACCGGTCTCCCAGAACAAGCTCCGGCGCCTGCTCAGCTACAACCCTGAGACGGCCGGCGGCCTGATGAACCCTGATTTCATCGCGGTACCGGCCATGTCCACAGTGGGCGACGCGATCAAAGCCGTTCGCTCCTCGCCCGCGCCGCCCGAAGCCGCAGGGGTGGTGTTCGTGACTGACGAGGGCGGGCAACTGGCAGGGACGGCCCTGCTCGTCGAGTTGTTGCGGGCCGATCCGTCAGACAGCGTTGCGGTGGCGATGAGGCCGGACCCCGCGTCGCTGCCGGCTGACGCGGACATCCACGAAGTGGTCCGGACGATGACGGACTTCAACTTGGCAGTCGCGCCCGTGGTCGACGATGACGGCCGCATGCTCGGCCAGATCACGGTGGACGACGTGCTCGAGTTATTGCTCCCCTCGGGCTGGCGGCGGCAGTACGGGATGGCCGCCCCCGAGTAGCCGCGCGATCTCATTTGGCCATAGGGCAGTCCGCGCATTCGGGGACGAACCCGCCTGACTCACAGGAACGGGTTTCGCCCGGCCTTCTGCCCTCGGAGACAGTGATATCCCGGCCGTGACTTGGTGAGATTATCGGTAGCGACCCATGAGGGGAACAATGCATCAACCGGCACAGAGAAAAATGAGGCCGCTAGGAGCCCTCGCGACTGCCGCTGTGGTCGTGGCTGTCGCACTCCCGGTCCTGGCTGCACCGTCGGCGGCAGCCACCGCCCCTGCACCTACCACAACTGTCCCCGGGACGGCTACCACACTGCCTGCGGCCGGCCCGTCCGAAACCCAGCCGATGCAGTACGACTGGCTCACACTGGACCAGTCCGGAGCCACACTGGTGCCGTCTTGGACGGTCTCTGGCGCTGCCGGGTGCAGCAACCTGTCACCCCCAGGGGCCGAGGCCGGGACCGCTACACTGTCGTCCGGTGCGGGCGGGGCGGCCCAGTTCGGCCTCTCGTGGGCGTCAGGTAACGTCAACCTCACTGGCCCGGTAATGGAGGTGGACCCGGGGGACCTGCAGCTGAACCTGGATTACGGCGGCTCGTTCTTCGAGGACCAGACGACCCTGTCGGGGTACGGGACCACCTTCTCGGGCCCAGCCACAGTTACTGCATCCCAGTGCGTGTGGTCTGGGACTGCCACCTTGACTCTCGGCGGTACCGGGCTGACCTGCTCAGGTGAAAGTTCTACCAACGCCAGCCAGCTCTCAGATTTGCGCCGCCCGGAGCAGCTCTCGCTGTTCTCAGGACCTCCGTGCCCACTGTTCATGAGCGTTCAGACGGTCTCGGGCGGCCAGTCGCCCTTCGGTATGAAGTCGGGAGTGTCCTACATCGCCAGCGGCCCGCACCACGTCGCGTTCACCACGGGCTCCGGCAACTACCCCGAAGGGTCGCCGTTCACCGGCCAATGCGTCTCGGGCTGCGTCGACTTGCTGGCCACCGTGGGACTAGGCCAGACAGTGGAACCCGGGCAGCCACCTGCCGTAGCCAAACCAGTCAACGGCGCCTCAGTCGTAGCCACCCTGGTCGGGCTGTCGTCCCCAGACGGCATCATAAACTCCAAAGCAGGGATGGGTACTCTGTGCGCCGCCGGCGCAGCCAGCCTGCTGAACAAACTTCTGCACCCTAACGGCGGGGTGCAATGCGGCACCACAGTGACCACCACGACCGGCGAAGACGGCACAGTGCCACTGCGCTACTTCGGCCCCGCCTCCTGGGACTACTCAGACAGCGCCTCGCCGCCCGAAACGTACATAAAGTTCACAGCGACCGCCCACGACTGCCGCAGCGCCTGCCTCATGCAAGAAACCGGGACACCCACCAACGTGTCCGTGAACATCGAGCCCCACGTCATATACCAGAAAGACGCCGTGCTGACCCGCCCCGAATTCGGAGCCTTAGTGCAATGGGTGTCAGCCAGCGGTATCAGCTCGAGCATCCAGGCGCTGGCGTCTGAACTGAGCAAACTCAAGGTGTTCGACGACTTCAGGATCGTAAAGTCGCTGAAGGGGGCGTCCAAGACCCTCCACCTTGCAGATGAGGCGTCTGAGGTCATACTGCTAAACCTGTTCGAGAAGAAATTCGGCCTCACAACCGAAGGGCTGGACAACTACGACTTCAAGACAGCCGAGTCGTGGCTGGTGTCGCTGATCCCAAACCCTGGGTATCAGAAGGCCGCCAACTATCTTGCCGATGCAGTCTTCGGCCCCACCAACGTGTTCGATGACCAGTTCATCGCCATACTCAAGCTGTACGCCCAAGGCCTCGCCCTGGACCCAGGGGCGAAAAACATAGTGCACCAGATGACCCTCAAGGTGTACGAAGGCTCCTTCTGCCTGGACGTCGACTGCCAGCCGGGACTCCCGCCCGACCCCGTCGCCTCAGGTCCCGGCCCTCACTACGACCTCGAGATCGCTTTCTCGTCCACGGACAAGAGCGCGCCGGGCCACGGCTCATTCTTCAAAAACTTCGTGGTGGACACCGGCTACGCCGCCCCGACATGGGTTACCGAGCAGTGCGCTGTCAAATGCGCTGACAACTCGTGAAGAGCCCTGGGCCCACTTACGGCGGAGATGCGCGGGGGAGATGCGCGGGGGAGATGCGCGGGGGTGAAATGGAGGCGGCCTGCGCCCAAAACCGCAAACGTGTTTTCGCGACGGCCGGATCGGTCACCGCCAAGTCGATTTCCTTGCACCAGCGTCAGTGACGCCCACTTTTCGGAACGGATCGGTCACCGCTATGAAAAAGTCGGCGGCAGGCCCGGCCAAGGGGTGAGCCTCCGTGCCTAATCGGCGCGACGCTGCTTGGCGAAATGCAGGTCAAGCTCGTTGATGTAGTGGAGCCCCAGCGTGCTCCCGTGATCTTGGGCCCACTCCGAGAGCTGGAC
>DATKHZ010000449.1:0-15020 GCA_035509995.1 Acidimicrobiales bacterium
TCAAAGGCGACCTGGAGAAACTAAAGGCATCGATAGAGAAATACGCCAGCGGGAAAGCCGAGCCGACACCGACTGCCCTGGCCGACCTTACCAAGGCGGTCCACGACCTTAGCGACCACGTAGCGACCCTCGCGCATCACATTCAAGCCATCGAAGACAGCCATCCCGAGTGGACTACACAAGGCTGGGACGCCCCGCCTGGAAGCGACATCCCACCCGGCTAGAGCTGTCCGGGGCCGTGACTAATAGCGGCACCAAGGGTTGCCCCCGGGGTAATTGTCGTCCCGGGCGTTGAGGTGCGCGAGCAGGTTTGCCAAGTGCGAGATGAAGGTCCCGGCCTCCTCATCCTCGAGGTCCAACAGGAACCGTGTGAGGGCGGGGGCGTGGCGGTCCCGCATTTGGGCCACCGCGGGCTTGGCCGCCTCTGACAGCGAGACGACGACACGGCGCCGGTCATTTTGGTCGTGCTCGCGCACGACCAGCCCCGCTCTTGCGAGGTCACCGACGACCATGCTGGCGTGGGCGATGCTCATATCGATGCGCCGGGCCAGCTCCGAGACGGTGGCGGGCCCCGCTACTCCGAGCGAGACGAGGGCCGCAATGTGACGCTCGCGGTGGCTCCCGCCCACCTTCAGGATCGCCGGCACCTCGCCCGCGCGCCGTCTCAGGGCAAACGCCAGCTGAGGAAGAAGGGGCGCCAAGCGGGCGATGTGATGGTAGTGATTTTTCTTCAAGAGATTTTGATAGTTAAAGATCCTTGAGTTATAGTGTAGCTGTCTGAGCCCTAAGGAGTGAGATGGCCGGCACCACGAACCGCTACTCGACGTACTCGCCGCAGGACCGGAGCCTCCGAGCTTCCGACCATGACCGGGAGGCCATCGGCGACTTCCTCCGCCGCCAGCACGTGGAGGGCCGCCTCGATGCCGACGAGTTCGCCGACCGGTACGGGCGCTGCCTGGAGGCCAAGACATATGCCCAGCTCGACGGCTTGATCGCCGATCTCCCTTTCGACGGCCGGGCCGCTTACCAGGCCGGTCCGGAGGCGTGGGGCAGTGCTGCGTGGGGCGGTGGTGCGTCGGGTGGTGGTGCGTCGGGTGATACTGCCTGGGCGGCCAGAAGGTGGCGCGCGGGACGGCGCCTGTTGCGGGTCCCCCTGTTCGCCTGGGTGATCCTGTTCCTAGCGCTTGCCGCCAGTGGCCATTTCTGGCTGTGGCTGGCGTTCCCGCTGTTCTTCTTCTTCGTGCTGCGACCATTGATCTGGCGCTCGGCCTGGCGGGCGGCCGGCCCTGGCCCGGGGTGGGGACGGCGTGGCCCGTGGGGGCCGTGGGGTTGCCGGTCCGGGTTCTCCGGGCCTAGCGGGCCGACTGTCTGAACCACCCGACAATTACGCCGAGCCCGGCGAAAGCCGGCCATTTGCGCTTATGACGTAGGGTATTCACGCCCAGAGGGCAACCTAATCGACGGGCGGTCGTGGTCGCCACAAACCCGCCCCGTTCCTGTGAGGCGGGGCCTTGTGGCGCCACGAGCCGGCCTTGCGCGAGCCATCACTCATTGGGCTCCAAGCCAATGCGGCGTTAGGACGGGTGGTCGGTCTGCTCGGCGTGGCCGCCGAACTCTTTGCGCATCGCGGAGAGGATCTTGTCGGGAAAGTCTGCCTCGCCGCGGGAACTGAAACGCTCGTAGAGGGCGGCCGTCAGCACGTGGGCCGGCACCGCCTCGTCGATGGCGGCCTTGATCGTCCAGCGGCCTTCGCCCGAGTCAGAGACGCGGCCCTCGAAGCCCGCCAGCTTGGGATCCTCGTGGAGAGCGTGGGCGGTCAGGTCGAGCAGCCAGGATGCAACGACGCTACCCCGCCGCCAGACCTCGGTGATCTCAGGCACGTCCAGGTCGTACTGGTAATGCTCCGGGTCGGTCAGAGGAGTGTTCTCGGCATCGACGGTGGCGGCCGCCGATTTGCCGATATTTGCCTTGTTGAGGATCCCGAGGCCCTCCGCGTAGGCAGCCATCATCCCGTACTCGATGCCGTTGTGGACCATTTTCACGAAATGGCCGGCGCCCGCTTGGCCGCAGTGGAGGTAGCCCTGTTCGGCGCGGGCAGCACGCCCGCTGCGGCCGGGAGTGCGCGACGCGGCATCGAGCCCAGGGGCGATCGAGGCGAAGAGAGGATCCAGATGGTCGACGACCTCGGTTTCCCCGCCAATCATGAGGCAATATCCCCTCTCGAGGCCGAACACCCCGCCGCTCGTGCCCACGTCCACAAAGTGGACACCCTGCTCTTTCAACTTGGCAGCACGAGCAATATCGTCGTGGTAATAGGAATTACCGCCATCGATTATTATGTCGCCCGGGGACATCAGGGCGGCAATTTTGGTCACCGTTTCGCCGGCGTAACCGGCCGGCACCATTACCCACACCGCCTTAGGGGCGACGAGTTTTGCCACGAAGTCTTCGAGGCTTTCGGCACCGGTCGCTCCCTCTGCCGCCAGGCCCTTCACCGCGTCGGCATTGACGTCGTAAACGACGCAGGTGTGACCGGCACGCATCAAACGCCGCACGATATTGGCGCCCATGCGCCCAAGCCCGACCATCCCGAGTTGCATGGCTGCCTCCTAAGTTTTGTCCCGAGGACTGCGGAACGGCCGGTTGCGCCGGCACCCTCGGTTTCTGATCGCAACCTAGTGTCTAGCGGCCCCCTAGTGCTTCCCGCACCCGTCCAGCCGAGCTCGATGAGGGGCACTCTCGATGGCACCCGGCTCGAGCTTTTCCCGACCATCCGCGTCCGGCGGCACCAGGTGGACGAAAATACCAATGTGGGTTATCACGGTAAACACGTCTTCCCCGAACTCGCCGCCGAAAGTATTGGGCCGCGCCGGAGTGTTGTCGTTGCCCGGGTTGGCGGCGTAGCGCTGCTCATAGCAGGAGCGGCCGTGTGTGCGGTTGTCCTCATTGGCCACGGCAACCAGGAAACGCCTGGGAACCCGGTGGCGGCTTCGTCCAAGCAGATACCTGCCCCGGGCGCGACGACCACGACGACCGCGACCTCGACAGGTTCGCTCGCTAGCCACAAGGGAAATGCCCGCGTCTCGACACGGGCGGCTGGCAATGCAGGACCGAGCACTGTCGGCTTGGGTGGGGGGCTCGCTGCGACGAGCCCTTCCATCAGCCCTGCGTCAGCCTTGAGCCCGGCGGTCAACCTCCCGGTCCCTGCTCACTTCGGGCCGTTGCTGAGACGGACCTGGGCCCGCGCCAACCCGGGCGGTGCCGGGATCAAGGCCTCCGACATCCTCTCGACCGTGGTCGGCACGGTTTTTTACGCCGAGCAGCCCGCCGTGCACACCTACTGGGCCATATCTCAGTTCGTCCCGTCAGCTCTGGCCGAGTCCCGGGGTAAGACCCCGGCAGGGGTAGCCCTCCTGGCGGAGTTCCACGGCATTGCGGCGTTCGAAAAGGTACCCGGGCACCATTGGGCCTACGTGGGGTCGTTCAGCACGGGCACCTGCCCGGGAACCCTGCCGGTCCCGGTACTGACTACTTGGGGGCTGTGCACCATAGGTTCATAAGGGGCTTGTTCGCGGAATTGGCATCAGAGATGCCTCTGAGGTGCCGATCCCTACATGGTGAAGAAGGTCCCCTTTGCCAGCCCTGCGCGAGAAGCGGCCCTCCTGTTCGCCATCTGCGGCGTCGTTGCCCTGGCCGGGGCACCGATGCCGGGGCCGGTCCACCGGGTGGCCGTCGCTGCGATCGGGATAGCCTGCTTGGCTCTTTCCGCAGTGATCTGGCTGCTGCCCTGGGGGCGCTGGGAGGTCTCGGCGACGCTGGTGCTGACGTTCCCGTTGCTTGCCCTGGTTGCCCTGACCGAACTGGCCGGGGTGCCGGCCCGCACCAGCACCGTCCTCGTGTTCCTCTTGTTCGCCTGGGTGGGTGCGCATCAGCCTCGCTGTAGCTCTTTCTGGCTCGCTCCCTTGGCGGCTATCGCGTACACCGTACCTATGGTGGTGCTCGGAAAAGCCACGGCGCTCGGCTTTGCGAGCGTGCTGCTCATGATCGTTGCCTGCATCCTGGTGGCCGAACTGATCGCGCATATCGCCGAACAACGACGGGCCTCGGAAAGGGAGCTGCGTTTCCTGGCTGACAACACCAGTGACCTGGTGGTGCGCTGCAGCCTGGACGGGGTGGTCCGGTATGCCTCCCCCTCTGCAGAGCGAATGCTCGGCGTGAGCCCCGAAGAGCTGGTCGGGCGCCCAGCCAGTGACATCTGCCATCCTGACGACGCCCTCCCGATGCTCTCGCTCAAGGAACAGAAGCTCGGGGACATCGTCAGGGTCACGCGCCGCCTCGTGCGCGCAGATGGGACATACGTCTGGGTCGAGGCGCTCACGCAATTGGTAGCGGGTGCGCACCCCGGGACTTTTGAGACCATTTGCAGCTCGCGGGACATTACCGAGCGTCGAAAAGCCGAGGAAGCCCTCATCTATCTGGCTACCCACGACGAGCTGACCGGGCTGCCCAACCGCTTCTTCCTGTCCCAACAGCTCGGCCCGAGGCTCGCCGACACGGCGACGCCTGGGCTGGGCGGCGTCGTGCTTTTCGTCGACCTCGACGGTTTCAAAGCGGTCAACGACAACCTCGGCCACGACTACGGGGACCGGCTCCTCATCCAAGTGGCGAGACGTCTCGAGCACGTGACCCGCGCGGGGGACGTCGTGGCCCGCTTCGGCGGGGACGAGTTCATTGTGGCGTGCCCAAGCACGGAGGTTTCCTCAGCTCAGCTTGCTCAGCGCATCGAGCACGAGCTATCGGTGCCGTTCGAGCTCGACGCTCATATCGTCACCATCAGCGCCAGCGTCGGATGGGCCCACGTCACGGAGGGGGCCACTCCCGAAGGCCTGATGGCTGCCGCTGACCGCTCCATGTACGCAATGAAGGCGGAGCGGCGCACCGCGCCGGGGATATACCCGTCCGACACCGGCGCCCCACCTGCCGACGGCCCACCTGCCACCCCGTCGAGCGTGGCCCGCGCTTCTTAGGGCTGCCTCCAGGAACGTTCGCCCTAGGGCAGGATCACCAGGTCGTCGCGGTGGACGACCTCCTTTGGGACCTCGGGGGGTAGTTCGGAGGTGCGCCGACCTGCCCACTCGGAGAGCGCCTTCGCCGTGTGGCGCACAAGGCCCTTGGCGAAGACCTCGCCGTCGGGCCCCGTCAGGGCGATTGCGTCCCCTGGGGTGAAGTCCCCGTGCACCTCGTGCACGCCGGCCGGCAACAGCGAGACACCCTTGTCCATGAGAGCCTTCTTGGCGCCGGCGTCCACGACGACGGTCCCCGCCGGGGCAAGCGCGAAGGCGATCCAGAGCTTTCGGGCGGACAGGCGCGCAGGGCGGGGCTTGACGACGGTGCCGACCCCGGGCGCGCCCTCCAACGCGTCCCGCAGCACGTTGGCTCGCTCGGCCGAGGCGATGACGACCCGGACGCCCGACCAGGCTGCGATCTTCGCGGCCGCGAGCTTGGAGGCCATACCTCCGCTCCCCCGGGTTGTCCCAGCGCCGCCGGCGAGGGCGAGCACGTGGTCGACCTCGCGCACCTCTTCGACGAGCGAGGCCTGCTCGTCGAGGCGCGGGTCCGCCGTGAACAAGCCGGCCGCATCGGTTAGGAGCACGAGCAGGTCGGCCTGGAGCAGGTTGGCGACCAGGGCTGCCAACCGGTCGTTGTCACCGAAGCGGATCTCGTCGTCGGCGACGGCGTCGTTCTCGTTGACTACCGGGACGACGCCCAGGTCGAGCAGGAGGCGGAGGGTCTCGCGCGCATGGAGGTACTGGGCGCGGTGCATGAAATCGAGGGGAGCCAGGAGCACCTGGCCTCCGATGATCCCGACGGCCTCGAGCGCCCGTTCGTAGTGGCCCATGAGCCGGCTCTGGCCGACAGCCGAGACGGCTTGAAGCAGCGCCAGGTCGGTAGGGCGTGGGTGGATGCCGAGGACGGGGAGGCCGGCGGCGATAGCGCCGCTAGTTACCACGACGACCCGGTTGCCACCCTTACGGAGCTCGGCCACCTCGGAGCACAGCTTGGCCATCGTGCCTTCGACGACATGGCCGTGCTCGTCGGTGATCGACGAGGTCCCGACCTTTACGATGACCGTGCCCATCAAGCTGCGCCCATCAACCCGGCTCCCAGTCAAACTCGAAACGCCCGATGCGCACTCGGTCCCCCTCCTTGGCGCCGGCACGGGCGAGAGCCCGGTCCACCCCGAGGCGCTTCAAGCGCCCCTGCGCGTAGGCGAGCGCCCCCGCGTCGGTGAGGTCCGAAAGAGCGACCGCTCGCTCGGCCTGGCGGCCCGTGACGACGAGCGACCCGTCGGGGCCGCGTTCTACGAGCACGCCTGTGGGCACAGGGCGATGGACCATCACCCGGCGTGGGCGGGGCTGCAGGGCACGCGCTCCCTCGACCAGCTGGGCGAGCTGGCCAATCAGCCAAGGGATCCCCTCCCCGGTAACGGCCGAGATCGCCGGGAAACCTGAATGCGAGCGCCAGGGCTCCGAGGCGAGATCGGCCCGAGAACCGACTACGAGGCGGGGCCGCTCCATGAGCTCTGGTTCGTGTTGCTCGAGCTCTCTGAGCAGGATTCGCTCCTGCACGGCCGGCTCGCGCCCGTCGTCGGGTGCGAGGTCCAACATGATCAGCAACACCCTCGCCCTTTCGATGTGGCGCAGGAACTGGTGCCCGAGGCCCTTGCCCTCGCTCGCACCTTCGACGAGCCCCGGGATGTCAGCAACCACGAACTCATGCTCGTCGAAGCGCACCACGCCGAGGTGCGGTTCAAGCGTGGTGAACGGGTAGCCGGCGATCTTCGGCTTGGCCGCCGATATTCGCGAGATGAGAGTCGACTTGCCGGCGTTCGGGAAACCGACGAGAGCCACGTCGGCCATGAGCTTGATCTCGAGATTGAACCACGCTTCCTCGCCAATCTCACCTTGTTCGGCAAAGCTCGGCGCTCGCCGGCGGTTGGAAAGGAACCGGGCGTTGCCCTTCCCGCCCTGGCCCCCGGCGGCGGCCAACCAGCGCGCGCCGGCCTCGTTGATTTCGGCTACCACCTCCCCGTCGAGGTCGCGCACGATCGTCCCCTCCGGGACAGGTACCTCGATGTCGCTCCCGGCCCGCCCATGTTTGGCCTTGCCCGAGCCGTGGGCACCAGAGGTGGCGCTGCGATGAGGGTGGTCCTTGAACGAGAGCAACGAAGCGACGTTGTGGTCCGCGACCAACCACACGTCGCCGCCCTTGCCGCCGTCGCCCCCGTCCGGGCCGCCTTCGGCGACGTGCGCCTCACGGCGGAACGACACCGCGCCCGCGCCGCCGTCACCGGCCTTTACGTGGAGCTGGCACTCGTCAACGAACACGAACGGACCTCGGGCGCCGGTGAGAGGTTATTAGGCCCCAGGGGGACCGAGCCCAGGACGGGCCCGGCTGATGTCAGTTGTTCGCCGCGTCGAGCGGCTCGACGCCCACCACGCGCCGGCCGTTGCGATGGGCGAACCGAACATGCCCGTCCGTCAACGCGAAAAGGGTGTCGTCGTTGCCCTTCCCGACGCCGGTGGCCGGGTGGAAGCGAGTGCCGCGTTGGCGCACAATTATCGACCCCGCGGTTACGAGGCCGCCGTCGAAGACCTTCACGCCCAGTCGCTGCGCATTGCTGTCACGGCCGTTGCGAGTGCTGCCGCCGCCCTTGGTCTTGGACACTTGCTCAAGCCTCCCTGGTGATCGCGGTCACCTCAATGGTGGTGTACCGCTGACGATGCCCCCAGGAACGGCGCCCTCGGGTCTTGTTCTTATAGGTGAAGCCCCGTACTTTGGGCCCCTTTTCCTCGCCGACCACCCTGGCGCTCACGTTCGCCCCAGAGAGCTCTGCGGGGGTTGAAAGCACAGTTGAGCCGTCCACGACCAAGACCGGCTCGAAGGAAACCTCGTCGCCCTCGGCCGCGCCGAGAAGCTCGACCGCCACGCGCTGGCCTTGTTCGACACGCTCTTGCTTGCCGCCTGTTTTTATGACTGCGTACACAGGAGCGACAGTATAACGGCAATGCCCCACCTGCGTTCAGCGGCCGGGCGCAAGTAGGCTGAGCGGGAAGCTCGGTAGACACCCCAGCACACGACGAGGAGGCACTTCCGATGCCCAGCGCTGAAGCGGCCAGAGGGCCCGCGACCTTGACCTTTGATGGCGCGGAGATCGAATTACCGGCGGAGACACCTACGCTCGGCCGCACCGCCCTAGACGTTTCCAGCCTTTCCCAGCACGGCCTCGCTGTGTTCGACCCGGGTTATGCGGACACCGCTGCTTACCACTCGGCGATCACGTTCGTCGATGGGGAGGCGGGCCGGCTGTTCTACCGGGGCTACCCCGTGGAACAGCTCGCTACTTCGTTCTCCTTCTTGGACATCGCTTACCTGCTCATCTACGGAGAGCTGCCCACCCCGCAGGCGTCGGAGGACTTCGTGGCAAAGGTGCGGGACCCGCAACTCGTGCTGCACGTCGGGATCGAGCGGCTTTTCGACTCCTTCCCGCAATCGATGCACCCGATGGCCATGCTGGCGATCGCCACCGAGGCACTCTCGGCCTACTCTGACGACGGCCCCAAGTCCGATAACCGCGCCCACGTCGAGCACGCAGGGGTACGGCTCCTTTCGGCGATGCCGATATTCACCGGCTATGCTCTCTCGACGCTGCGCGGCCTTCCCCGGGCCAAGAGCAACCGGTCCCTCGACTACGCCGAGGACCTGCTGCAGCTCTGTTTCGCCATCCCGGGGAGCGACCACCTGCCGGACAATGCGACAGCGAGGGCGCTCAATACGTTGCTAATCCTCCATGCAGACCACGAGCTCAATTGCTCGACGGCCACCCTGCGCATGGTGGCATCCTCGGGAGCCGGCTTCTACGCAGGAGTGTCCGCCGCGATAAACGCCCTGTGGGGGCCGCTTCACGGGGGGGCCAACCAAGAAGTCATAAAAATGCTCCAGGAAATAAAGGACTCCGGCCAACCCCTCAGCCATTTCGTGGACAAGGCCAAGGACCGCAACGACTCGTTCCGGCTCATGGGTTTTGGCCACCGTGTTTACAAGACGACTGACGCGAGGGCCAAGGTTATCCGCCAAATAGCGCTGGATCTCGTGGAAAAACGTGCCTCGCACGACCCTCTGTTGGATATCGCGTTGCGTCTCGAAGAAGTGGCGTTGGCTGATGATTTCTTCATTTCCAGGCGCCTTTACCCGAACGTCGATTTCTATTCCGGGATCATCTACCGGGCGATCGGCTTCCCCGACGAGATGTTCACGCCCCTTTTCGTCGCCGGGCGCACCGCCGGTTGGGTGGCCCACTGGCTCGAGCTCACAAGCTCAGCGGCCAACCGTATCGGCAGGCCGACACAGATTTATACAGGCCACGGCGAGCGGCGCGTACCCGCCCGGGCCCACTAGCGCTGCACCCAAGGAACGCCCGGGCTACAAGAGGGATTCGTCGAAGATGATGCCGCGGCCGCCGCAGGTCGGGCACGTTTCCGAGTAGGACTCAACCAGGCCCTCGGAAATACGCTTGCGAGTCATTTCGACCAGGCCCAGCTCGGAAATGTCGAAGACCTGCGAGCGGGTCTTGTCCCTTGCCAGAGCCTCACGGAAAGTGCGGATCACCTCGGCCCGGTTAGCCATGATCTCCATGTCGATGAAGTCGATCACGATTATGCCGCCGATATCACGCAGCCGGAGCTGGCGGGCTATCTCTTCGGCCGCTTCAAGGTTGTTGCGGAACACGGTCTCCTCGAGGTTCGACGTGCCTACGTTTTTACCTGTGTTCACGTCGATCACCGTCAGCGCCTCGGTGCGCTCGATGATTATGGACCCGCCCGACGGCAACCAGACCTTGCGGTCGAGAGCCTTGTGGACCTGCTCGTGCACCCGGAACCGTTCGAACAGGGGCAACGCCTCATCGGTCGGGTCGACCAGCTCGACACGGTCGGCGAGCTCGGGCGTGATGCTGGTGACGTACTCCTTCACCTGGTCGTAGAGCCGCTGGTCGTCGATCACGACGCCCCGGTAGTCGCGGTTGAACTCCTCCCGGATGACGCGCACTGCGAGGTCAGGTTCGCGGTAGAGCAGTTGCGGCGCTCTCGAAGTTTTGGCGATCTGCTGGACGCTCTCCCACTGGCGAAGCAACCGCCCGACGTCACGGCCCAGCTCGTCCGCGCTGGCACCCTCAGCCGCTGTGCGCACGATGAGGCCATGGCCGGTGGGGCGGATGTCATCCAGGATCTTGCGGAGGCGGCGTCGCTCGTCGTCGCCGAGGCGCTTCGAGATGCCATAGGTGTCGCTGTCGGGGATGAGCACGACGAAACGCCCGGGCAAGGAGACCTCCTGGGTGAGGCGGGCTCCCTTGGTGCCGATCGGGTTCTTGGTGACCTGGCAGATGATGCTCTGGCCCGTACGGAGCAGCTGTTCGATCCGGGCGTCTCGCGCCGCGCCCCCGAGGCGGCCCCGAGTGGGCTTGCCGTCGTCATCGGAGGTGGGCGGCTCGACCTCGTCAGCGTCGTAGTGAAGGTCTCCGCGGTACAGCACTGCGTTCTTCGGCGTGCCGATATCGACAAAGGCTGCTTCCATGCCGGGCAGGACGTTCTGCACACGGCCCAGGTAGATGTTGCCGTCGATCTGTGTGGCGTCGTCGGCCGGGCGCGAAACGTAGTGCTCGATCAGCGTGCGGCCCTCGAGGACGGCGATCTGGGTGGCGGTCGGGCCTACGTGGACCGCCATGAGGTAGCGCCCGAGCGGCCTGTTGCGGCGTTCCAGGCTGGCCTTTTCGGCCGCGGCCCTGTCGGCGCTTGCCCGCCTCGACGCCGGCGCCCTATCGGGAGCGGCCCCGGCCACAGCTGCTACACCCGCCCTGCTCCTGGCGACGGGGCGCTCCTTCGCGGCCGACGCGGCGAGCTCGGCGCCGGCAGCCCTTTCCGCCTCCACCAGACCGCCCGTAGCTGACGCGGGGCCACCCGGCAGGGGCTTGCGGCGGCGCGGACGGCGAGCGGTCCCGCCGGCACCAGAGGGGTCATCGGCCTCTTCGAGCCCGTCGGCAGCAGCATCCTTGGCGAGCATCTTTGCGGGGCCGGTCCCAGTATCCTTGCGCACCCGGCGCTTTGGGGCGGGCGGAGAACCGGGGCGAGTGTCGCCGATCTTCGGCTTGGCGACCGGTACCGGAGGTGGCTGCTCCTCGTTTGCAACCATTGCTGCCGCGGGCGCCGGCCCGGGCGGCTCAGTTGGCTCTTCCAGCCCCTCGTCGTCCGCCGAAGAGGCAAGCAGCACCCCGGTCCCGTGCCGGCTCCGGCCGCCCCGCGATCCCCGCCGGCGGCGCCGGGGGGCCTTTGCTACGGAGCCAGCTGCCCCATCGAGGTTAGTGAACTGGTCCCCGCCGGGCCCGCCCAGGGCGGCCGGCTCGGGGTTGGAGTTACCTGCTTCGCCAAGCAGTGGGTCCGACATTTAGGATTTCCCTTCCAAGCAGGCACGCTGGGCAGCGTGCCTTGCGCACGTCGCGACCAAGACGTCAGGTGACGTCCCCGGCTGGGTTTCTTAGGCCCATGCCGCGCGCCGTCGCGCGCCATCATCGAATAAACCTGCGGGTTCACGCCCTTGACCGACCCTGCACCGAGCGAATGCGCCGGTTGGGCTGCGCTTACCTGGACTTCGCCGCTGGGGGCGGACTTCGCCGGTGCCCCCGGACCGCTAGCCAAGACGGCGCCTCGTGTCTCTCGTCCCCTGGCAAACCTACAGAGGCGGGACCACAGCCAGTTCATCTGTTCGCCCCGAGCGCTGGTGCGCTCACCAACGGAGTTGGCCTGGCGGTCCCGAACGAGGTCATCTGAATAGGTAAGTCTAGCGACCAAGTTCCCCGAAACTGACGGACTTGCTAAGGGACGGTTAATTCGCCCCTAAGCCTTAGCTGAGACGGCGCATCGATACGTTCACGACCAGGCCGACTGCGACCCAGTCGATGACCATCGAAGAGCCGCCGGCGCTCATGAAGGGCAGGGTGATGCCGGCGACCGGCATGATGCCCATCGTCATCCCGATGTTCTCGAAGACCTGGAACGTGAGCATGCTGAGCACCCCCGCGCAGATCAGGGTCCCCGCGAGATCCCGCGAGAGGACAGCCGCTCGCCAGGAGCGCCAGATCATGAGCACGAACAGCGCCAGCAAGAGCGCCGACCCGGCGAAGCCGAATTGCTCCGCAACGGCGGTGAAGATGAAGTCGGTCGACTGGTTTGGGACGTAGGACAGGTTGGTCTCTGTTCCTTTGAACAGGCCCTTTCCTCCCAGGCCCCCGTCTGCGATCGCCGCCTTCGACTCGCCCAGCTGGTACTCGATGTTCGCCGCGTACGGGCTGGCAGAGCTGGTCGAGCTGCCGACCCCGCTCGGCGCCACCAGGAAGGTCACGAGGCGGTCCTTTTGGTACTGCTTGAGCACTCCGAGCTGCAGGATCCCGCCTATTGCGATCGCCGCCAAAAGGGCGAGGGCGATCATGTGCCTGCCCTTGGTGCCGCCCATCAGGAGCATCCCGATCATCACGACCGCGAGCACCATTGCGCTGCCCAAGGCGTCCTGCTTGTAGATGAGCGCGAACGGGAGCACCGAAAGGGCCAGCACGACGACGAGGACTCGCCCAGACACGTCGCCTTTGCGGCTCGCCAGGAGTGCCGCCAGGGACAGGATCAGGCTCACCTTGACTATTTCGGAGGGCTCGACCTGGATGCTCCCGACCTGGATCCACGACGTTGCGCCCGAGGTCGACCGCCCTATCGCGATTGTCCCAAGAAGGAGCAAGAGGCTCCCGACGTAAAGGACCGGCGCCCAGGAGAGGTAGCGCTTGTAGTCGAAGAACACGGTGGCGACGAACGCAGCGGCCCCGACAAGGGCAAAAACGAGCTGTTTTTTCATCTGGGACTTCGGGTCATCGCCTGCGACCCCGAGGGGGATACGCGTCGTCGAATACACCATGAGCACCCCGATGGCCGAGACGGCCGCCGCCGATGCGATGAGCAGCAAGTCCAGGTGGTGCCACGCCGGAGCCTTGGCCGGCCGGCGCGGGACACCCACGGCGGTGTTCGGGCCAGCGTTGGGCAAAGTGGTGAACGCCATCAGCCCGCGGCCCCGCCCGTGTTGGTGCTCGTGGTCGTAGCGGCCCCGCCCGTGCCGGTGCTCGTGGTCGTAGCGGCGGTGCTAGGGGCGGCGCTCGTGGTCGGAGCGGCCGAACTGGAGGTCGTGGGGACGGAGGTCGTGGCGGTGGTCGGGGGGATGCAGGGCACGATCGTGGTCGACGTCGTCGTAGTGGCCCCGCTCGCCCCGCACAGGGCCGGCTTGTTCAGCCCGAAAAGCGTCTTGTACACCTGTTCCACGGCGGGGGCGGCGACATTGGCGCCATAGCCCGACTGCTCGAAGACGGCGTCCACGACGAAGCGGGGGCTGTCGGCAGGGGCGAAGCTGGCGAAAACCGAGGTGTCCTGCTTGTACTCCGGCCACGGCACCTGATTCGCTCCGCAGGCCGTGTACGCGGGGCAGAACGCGCCGCTCACCTGGGCGGTCCCGGTCTTGCCGGCCACCGGGTACTGCGCGAGCGGGAAGCCCTGGAAGGCAGCGTAAGCGGTCCCAAGCGGTTCGGCGACCACGCCTTCAAGGCCCTGGAGGATGGCGGCCTGCTCGTAGGCAGAAGGCATCGGGACGTGGTTTTTCACCTGCGGGAAGAAGCGCACGAGGATCTTCCCGTTCGCCCTGTTGCCTGTCCCGGGTGCCTCCACAGCCAACGCGACCTGAGGTACGTACAAGGTCCCGCCGTTGGCGAAGGCGGCGTAAGTGTTGGCGAGCTGGAGAGGCGTCACCTCGTCCTGGCCTTCGCCGATCGCCTCCTGCACCTCGTCCCCCGGCTCCCACACCCCGTCGGGGTAGTCCTTGGGGTACTGGGCGTGCTCCTTCGCAACCACCTGCGCGTCGGGGACGAGCCCGGGTGACTCGGCCGGCAGGGCGACGCCGCTGTAGTGGCCGAGGCCGTACTGGGAGGCGACGTTTTGGAGGGGGTCGAGGCCCTTGACCTGACGTCCCGCGTCGTAATCCTCATAGAACGCGCCACCGACGCTGTAGAAGTAGGTGTCGCTCGACTGGGCAATGGCGCTTTGCAGGTCTACCCACCCGAGTGCCGCGTTGTCGTTGTCCGAAAAAACCTGCCCGCCGATGCTGTAGGTGCCGAGGTCGTCGTAGTAAGTGGCCGGGGTGCGCAGGCCGTAGCGGAGCATCGCGGTGGCGGTGATCAGCTTCCAGGTCGAACCCGGCGCATATGGGGTCGAAATTGCCCGGTCGATCGTGGGGTAATTGTTCGCAGGGTTCTGGTAGTACGCCCATTGGGCGGTGCTTATACCTCCGCCGAGGAACTCGGAGGGGTTGTAATCGGGGTTTGTGGCGAGCGCCAGGACCTGGCCGTTGCGGGGGTCAAGGGCGACCATTGAAGCCGCCGGCGCCCGGAAATCGTGCGTGTAATTGGTGGCCTGGTCGAGCGTCCCCCTCGCCTTGGCGAGGTACTGGGAGAGCGCCTGTACAGCAGCGTGCTGGTCCGTGAGGGATATCGAAAGGACCAGGTTGTCGCCCGGGAGCGGCGGCGTGTAGCTCAAGCGACCGAGCACGTTGCCCTGAGAATCGACCTGGAGCTGCTCCACGCCGGGCGTGCCACGGAGGTACTTCTCGAAAGTCGCTTCCACGCCCTCTTGGCCGACCTGCGAGCCGGGCTGGTAACAGGGCACGTCCGCACCGCACTTTTGGCGCTTGTCCTGGGTGTACTCCGAGCCCGTGATCTGGCTGACATAGCCGATGATGTTGGCGGTGTCGGCGCCGTAGGGGTAATAACGCACCGGCTCGGCCTGCACGCTCACGCCGGGCAAAAGGTCCTGGTTCTCTTCTACCGCGAGCACGACAGGTTCCCCCACCGGCCAGGGCAGCGGGACTGGCTGGTAGGGGCT